>JBATYU010000209.1:0-16329 GCA_049674245.1 Bradyrhizobium sp.
CTCAGCGGCAAGGTCGCGATCGTCACCGGCGGCAACGGCGGCATCGGGCTCGGCATGGCACGCGGCCTGGCGGACGCCGGCGCTGACATTGCCGTCGTCGGACGCAATGAAGCGAAGTCGACAGCAGCCGTCGCTGATCTCAGCGAGCGAGGCGTCAGGGCGATATCCGTCGTCGCCGATGTCACCGACAAGGCGGCGGTTGCAGCTATGGTCGAGCGCGTCAGCGGCGAGCTTGGCCGCATCGACATTCTCGTCAACAACGCCGGCATCAATATTCGCAAAGGCCCGCACGCGCTCGAGATCGAGGAGTGGGACAGCGTGATCAGGACCAACCTCACCAGCGCGTTTCTGTGCTCGCAGGCGGTCTACCCGGCCATGAGGCAAGCCGGCGGCGGCAAGATCATCAACATCGGCTCGATGATGTCGATCTTCGGCGCGAGTTTTGCGCCGGCCTATGCGGCGAGCAAGGGCGGCATCGTGCAGTTCACACGCTCCTGCGCGGTCGCTTGGGCTGCCGACAACATTCAGGCCAATGCGGTGCTGCCGGGCTGGATCGATACCGACCTGACCAGGCGCGCCCGCGCCGAGATCAACGGGCTGCATGAACGGGTCCTGGCGCGCACGCCCGCGGCGCGATGGGGCGCGATCGACGATTTCGCCGGCATCGCGGTGTTCTTGAGTTCACCCGCCTCCAACTTCGTCACCGGGGCCGCCATTCCCGTGGATGGCGGGTTTTCGGTCATGGGCTGAGGTGGCTTCATCTCTAACGCCGGAAACTCTTGGTCTCCGACACACTGCCGTCGCGGTAGGTCAATTCCACCGACACGAACTGCGTGGTCGGCGCCAGTTTCAGGTAGGGCTGGGCGTCGTTTGGGATCGCGCTCGGATCCCTTACGTCGCAGGGCGGCATTTTCAAAACCTTGTCGGGCACCGCGCTGTCGATGCCGACGCGCACTTCGCGGATCGCGCAGCGATACGACATCAGGTGCGTGTAATAGACGCGCAGCCCGTTGAACTCGCGAAACGACAGCCAGCTTGTGGCGGTCATATCGAGGATCTTGCGCTGATCGTGGATCAGCGCCGCCTCCGGATCGAATTTTATGGGAAATGGTCCCTCCATTTCGCCTGACGCGTCGACATAGCGAACCTGGATGGTCGCCGCCGGCGCATCGGCGGCAAGCTCGATCGCCGGGTTAGGCATGCGCTTGCGGGTGCGCGGATCGAGCGTGTCGAGAAATCCGGTCTCGCGGAATTCGCCGCTATCGCCGATCCGCCACGAAATCCCGAGCGTCGGATCGGCGATCGAGAACACCACGCTCCAGCCGCCGTTGTGACGCGAGAACATCGCGATCGGCGCGTTGATGGAATCGTTCGAGGGCGCGATGCGCGGCACCGATACCGGCGGCAGCGCCGCCACTTTCTGCGGCGGCGGATCGGCCGGCCTTGTCGTTTCCTTGGCAGCGTCCGCCAGCCCCTTCGCCGTGCCGTTTAGGAAAACATTGTCGACCATCTGGTCCGAATAGGCCGGGATCTGCTTGTGGCCGATGGTCTCGGCCATCTCGCTGACCAGCCGACGCGTATGCTGGGCGACTTCGACAAGGTTTTCGCCGGGTTGCAGCAGTTCCTTGGCGAAGGTGCGTGTGAATACCGAATTGGGGCTGTTATCGTCATTCGACAGCCGGTCGAGCGCGGTCTGCTTGTAGCCCGCCGAAAACACCGAAAACACGCCTTCCGGCAGTTGCGCCATCGGCGCGAGCCCACCGCCGCCGGCAACCGCGCGCGTCCCCGACCGCTCGAACGGATTGTTGCGGCAGGCGTCGAAGACGAGGATCGACGTACGCACCTTCTTGTTCTGCAAGCGCTCGACGATGCGGTCGGCAAGGACCGAGGCGTCGCGCACCAGTTCTTCCTGGCCTTCGGTTGCCGCCGGCACGTCGGTCGGCAACAGGTAGTTCTGCCCCGCGATCTCAAAGCCGTGGCCGGCATAGAAGAAGAACGCGGTATCGCCGGCCGCGACCGCGTGGTCGAACGCCAGCAGCGTCTGGCTGAATTGCTGCCCGTTCTGGTTTTCCGCGACCATGACGGAAAAGCCGAGTTGCTTCAGCGTATCGCCCATGGTGCGGGCGTCGTTGACGGCCTTCTGCAGCTTTGGGACGTTTTTGTAGTCGTTGTTGCCGATCACCAGCGCGACGCGCTTTTCGGCGTGCGCGGGTGCTGAAAGCGCCATGCAGGCGGCTGCGAGCATCAGCGCAAAGGCAGCTCCAAACCACAACCGGATCTTCATCAAGATTCCCCCGCCTCAGATGGTCGTTTGCATGGTCGGAACGGCAGGCCCGCCGGTTCAATCAAGCCCCACCCGTGGCGTCGCGCAAGCTGCAGGTGCAGCGTGATGGCCCATGCGCATGCAGTCGCAACGGCTCTCGCCATGTGCGCCGATGGCCCGACGATTTGAAGGCGAAGCGATCAGTAGCCGTCATTTGCACGAGAACATTAAGCTTTTTCGGCTATTTGGCCGTTCCAAGATTGACTTTGGCCAATTCGACCCTATGTTCCCGCTCAATGCGGCCTTGGATCGAAACACGATTCCCTTGGTTTGCCGCTTGTCAGCGTAAGTCAGAGCCCGAGAGCTTCACAAAGCACGCCGTTTCGGGGCTAAACGCGACAGCCTTTTTACCCTCGATTCCGAACGGCGGTGTCGACTAGAGGCTCGATGTCATTTTCTCATCTCGGTTTGTCCGACAAGGTGCTCGCTGCGGTTGCGGCCACTGGTTACACCACCCCTACGCCCATTCAGGAACAGGCAATCCCCCACGTTCTGGCCCGCCGGGACGTTCTCGGCATCGCCCAGACCGGCACCGGCAAGACCGCTGCCTTCGTCTTTCCGATGCTCACCATGCTGGAAAAGGGCCGCGCCCGCGCCCGAATGCCCCGCACCCTGATCCTTGAGCCGACGCGCGAGCTCGCAGCACAGGTGAAGGAAAGTTTCGACAAATATGGCGTCGGTCAGAAACTCAACGTCGCCCTTCTGATCGGCGGCGTGTCGTTCGGCGACCAGGACTCCAAATTGACGCGCGGCGTCGACGTCTTGATCGCAACGCCCGGCCGGCTGCTCGACCACACCGAGCGCGGCGGTCTCCTTCTCACCGGCGTTGAATTGCTTGTGATCGACGAAGCCGACCGCATGCTGGACATGGGCTTCATCCCCGATATCGAGCGCATCTGCAAACTGGTTCCCTTCACCCGCCAAACCCTGTTCTTCACCGCAACGATGCCGCCGGAAATCCGGCGCATCACCGAAACCTTCCTGCACAATCCCGAAAAGGTCGAAGTTTCGCGGCCGGCGACCACGGCCACGGGTGTATCCCAATTCCAGGTCAGCGTCGGCCGGGAACCGCACGAGAAGCGCGAGACGCTGCGCCGCCTGCTGCGCGACGCCAAAGACCTGCAGAACGCGATCATCTTCTGCAACCGCAAGCGCGAAGTGGCGCTGTTGCACAAATCGCTGCAGAAGCACGGCTTTAGCGTCGGCGCCCTGCATGGCGACATGGATCAGTCGGCGCGCACCGCGGCGCTCGATCAATTCCGCAAGGGTGAAATTCCGCTATTGGTCGCTTCCGACGTCGCGGCCCGTGGCCTCGATATTCCCGCGGTCAGCCATATCTACAACTTCGACGTGCCGCATCACGCCGACGATTACGTCCACCGCATCGGCCGCACCGCCCGCGCCGGCCGCACCGGCACCGCGATCTCCATCGTCACCCCGCTCGATACCAAATCGATCGTCGCGATCGAAAAGCTGATCGGTCAAACCATCCCCCGTGCCGAAGGCCGATCTGAGGCGCGCGCGTCCGACGATGCCGATCATCCGCGCGAACAGCGCTCCCGCGAAGGTTCGAAAGAGGGTTCGCGCGGCGGCCGCAAGCCGCGCCGTGAACGCGAACCGCGGCACGCCAAGGGTGGTGAGAAGGCCGGTGACAAGGGTGTTCATCATAGCAATCGGAAGCCGCCAGCGCCGGCAGCGCGCCCGCCGTCGATTGGCCGCGCCGAGCCACAGCGCGTTGCGCGCGAAGCCGAATCAGAACCTGCCGATCATTCGCACCTTCCGGCATTCCTGCTGCGGCCTGTTCGCGCCCGCGTCTAGCCGCTTGCGCCGGTGCCGGCGGGTTCCATGTTTACCGGTCGTTCATTCTCCTTCATTAGCCTGACCCTGATAATTTAGTCATTGCTGCGGGCGGGCGGGTTGCCCGGCTATGGGGACATGATCCGTGGTCAAGGTGCTCGACGAACACGAACGCACGATGGCCTTTGCCGACGTCGCGCTCGGCCAGATCAAATCGCTGCGGCAGACCGCGATCCCTCGCAATTACGAAATCTGGTACGTCTACGCCACCGGCCATAACGCGCCGCTCAACAAGATCATCAACGAGACGCTGGCGCGCAACGGCAAGCTGACCGAGGCCGATCTCGAGCAGATTTACGAGACCTATCTTTCGCATCTGAAGACCACCGACCGGATCGACAAGGTCGGCGCGCGCGTGATCGGCGAAATCGACGACGTGATGCGCCTGATCAACGATGCGCTGGGAATGTCGGCAAGCTACGACGCCAGCCTGTCCGGGGCGAGTGAGAGACTGTCGGTCGCCACGAATCGCGACCAGGTGAAGTCCGTCGTCGACCAGCTCGTCAAATCCACCGGCGAGATGCGCGACATCAACAAGGCGCTCGAGGAACGGCTGGCGCTCTCGAAGTCGGAAATCAGCAATCTGCAGCAGAGCCTCGAAGCGATCCGCGCCGAGAGCCTGACCGATCCGCTCACCGGACTCGGCAACCGCAAATATTTCGACCGCATGATCGAGATGGCGGTGCAGACCGCGCTTGCCGATGGCGAACCGCTTTCACTCCTGATGTTCGACATCGACCATTTCAAATCGTTCAACGACAGCTATGGCCATCTCACCGGCGACCAGGTGCTGCGCCTGGTCGGCATGTCCTTGAAGCAGACCATCAAGGGCCAGGACATCACCGCCCGGTATGGCGGCGAGGAATTCGCGGTCGTGCTGCCCAACACCGCGCTGCGCCAGGCGCTGACGGTGGCCGATCACATTCGCCGCGCCGTGATGGCCAAGGAACTGAAGAAAAAGTCGACGGGCGAGATTCTCGGCCGCGTCACCATCTCGGTCGGCGTGTCGATGCTGAAGCCGGACGACGATACCGACACGCTGATCGAACGGGCAGATGCCTGCCTCTATGCCGCCAAGCGCAACGGCCGCAACCGCGTGATTTGCGAAGTCGATCCCGAATACGCCGCCGAGACCCAGAGCCAGGTGGCCTAAAGTTGGCCCCTCATGGTGAGGACTTTTTCCTCGGCGCCTTTTTCTTCTTCAGGACTCTTGTGCTGGCCGTCGCCTTCTTGGCCGACGTCTTCGCCGCTTTGCGCGTTTTCGACCGCTTCCTCAGCGCCGCGCGCTGTGCCGCTGCCAATGCCGCCCCCGCCCATCCGCTCAGTTCTTCCGGATCGTCAAACAGCCGCGCCGGCAATTGCCAGTATGAGTTCACCGTAACGGTCTTGGCTCTCGTCTGGTACTGGAACGGTTTTGAGCCTTCCGCTTCGAACTGCGGAATGGTTTCTTCGTCGGCGCGGAAATAGAGGCCGGCGCGCAGCGCCAGCGCAAAGTTGGTGCCGTCGGCGGAAATGCCGTATCCCGAAAACATCCGGCGTATCGTCACCGGGCCGAAATCCGAAAACAGATCGATCAGGAAGTCGCGGTCCATGCGCAATATCTCGTGCCCCGGACGCAGCGCAGCGTGAAACGGTGCGCTGCAGAGCCGGGGGCCTATCGTTGCGTGCGCGATATAACGTTGGGTCCCGGCTCAGCGCAGCAGCGTAAGCACGCCGCAGCGCGTCCGGGACAAGAGACTAGACCTGCGCCGGCGTGAGCTGGACCGACTCGCCGCAGCCGCAGGCCGAGACCTGGTTCGGGTTATTGAAGATGAACTGCGCCTGCATCCTGTCGGCCTTGTAGTCCATCTCGGTCCCGAGCAGGAACAGCACGGCCTTGGGGTCGACCAGGATCTTGACGCCCTTGTCCTCGACCACTTCGTCGGTGGGGCGCACGTCATGAGCATATTCGACGGTATAGGATTGCCCGGCGCAGCCGCCATTCTTGACGCCGACGCGAAGGCCGACGATCGCCGAATCGGCGCGCCTGGTCAGTTCGGTAATGCGCTGCGCGGCGGCGTCCGTCAGCCGCATGACCTGCGGACGCGGCCGCGGCTTCGGTTTTGATATAGGCGTTGGCGATGCGGGTGTCATGTCAGTCATTTAATCATTCCTCGCGGCCCATCAATGCTGCCGTTCACCACATATTGAGGACGAGGCGCGCCTCGTCGCTCATCCGATCCGGTGACCACGCGGGGTCCCAGACCAGATTGACGTTGACGACGCCTATCCCGGGCACGCTGGCCACCGCGTTTTCCACCATAGTCGGCAATTCGCCGGCCGCCGGGCAATTCGGCGTGGTCAGCGTCATCACGACATCGACGGCGCGGTCGTCCTTGAGGTCGACCTTGTAGATCAGGCCCAGTTCGTAGATGTCGGCCGGAATTTCCGGATCGAACACGGTCTTCAGCGCCGCCACGATGTCGCCGGTCAACCGCTCGGTCTCCTCCGGCGGCAGCGCCGAATGGGTCTCCATGTTGCTGGTTTTGACTTCAAGATTCTTGACTTCCAGATTCTTGACTTCAAGATTTTTGGCTTCTGCGGTGTCGGTCATGCAAACAGTTCCCGCGCCTTGATCAGCGCCTGCGCCAGATGGTCGACTTCTTCCTTCGTATTATACATTCCAAACGAGGCGCGGCAGGTGGCAGTGACGTTGAACCGCTCTAAAAGCGGCATCACGCAATGAGTGCCGGCGCGTACCGCGATGCCCTGGCGATCGATCACGGTCGCGACATCATGGGGATGGGCGCCCTTCATCTCGAACGAGATCACCGGCCCCTTATCCCTGGCGGTGCCGATCAGGCGCAGCGAATTGATCTCGCGCAGGCGCTCCTGGGCATAATTAAGAAGGCCATGCTCGTGCGCGGCGATACGTTCCTTGCCGATGGAATTGACGTAGTCGATCGCAGCACCGAGCCCGATCGCCTGGACGATCGGCGGCGTGCCGGCCTCGAACTTGTGCGGGGGATCGCCATAGGTGATCCAGTCCTTGGCGACCTCGCGGATCATCTCGCCGCCGCCATTAAATGGGCGCATCGCCACGAGGTGCTCGTGCTTGGCGTAGAGCACGCCGATGCCGGTCGGACCATAGAGCTTGTGGCCGGTGAACGCATAGAAATCGCAATCGATATCCTGCACGTCGACGTTGAGGTGCACGGCGCCTTGTGCGCCGTCGACCAGCACCGGGATGCCGCGCCCGTGCGCGAGCTTCACGACCTCCTTGACCGGCACGATGGTGCCGAGCGCGTTCGACACATGCGTGATCGCGACCAGTTTGGTGCGCTGCGTCAGTGCCCTTTCGAATTCGTCGATCAAGAAATTGCCTTCATCGTCAACGTCGACCCATTTGATCACAGCGCCGTGGCGTTCCCGGAGGAAATGCCAGGGCACGATGTTGGAATGGTGCTCCATGATTGAGACCACGATCTCGTCGCCGGCCTTGATGTTCGGCTCGCCCCATGAGTAAGCCACGAGGTTGATCGCCTCGGTGACGTTGCGGGTGAAGACGATCTCCTCGTTGCGCCGGGCATTCAAGAATTTCGCGACCTTGGCGCGGGCGCCCTCATAGGCTTCGGTCGCCGTATTGGCGAGGTAATGCAGCCCGCGATGCACGTTGGCGTATTCGCTTCTGTAGGCTTCGCTCATGCGGTCGAGCACCGCATTCGGCTTCTGCGCCGAGGCGGCATTGTCGAGATAGACCAGCGGCTTGCCATAGATTTTCAGGGCCAGCGCCGGAAAATCCTCGCGAACGCGGGCGACATCGTAGGAGCCGTTGGCAACCGCCGGGTGCATGGTCATCCCCTCGCCTCCAGCCAGCGCTGCGCTGTCGCAATCGCGAGCTCGCGCAAGGTGTCGTTGGCGATGGACTCGATGGCCTCGCCGACGAACGCCTGAATGAGCAGCGCCTGCGCGTCCTTCTCGCAGAGGCCGCGGGCGTGCAGGTAAAACAACAGGTTCTCGTCGAGCGCGCCGGCAGTCGCACCATGGCCGCAGGTGACGTCGTCGGCAAAAATTTCCAGTTCCGGCTTGTTGTCGGCCTCGGCCTCGTCGGACAGCAGCAATGCCCGCGTCATCATCTTGGCGTCGGTCTTCTGCGCATCGGGACGCACGATGATGCGGCCCTGGAACACCGAATGGGCGCGGTCGTCGACCACCGCGCGGAAGATTTCCCGGCTCTCGCAGTTCGGCACCGCATGATCCAGTAGCAGCGTGGAATCGGCGTGCTGGCGGCCATTGAGCAGGTTGACGCCGTTGGTGGTGACGTGCGCGCCCTCGCCGGCGAAGGTGAGATATCCCTGATAGCGGCTGACATGGCCGCCGCTCGTCATATTGAAGGTGTTGAGACGGGCGCGGGCGCCGACCGTGAACACGGCGGAGGAAACGTTGATCGAGTCGATAGCATCAGCCATCATCCGGACGTGCTCGAGTTCGGCGCCTTCGCCGACCCAGACGATAGCGGCATCATTGGTCTGATAGGCCTTGGCACCCTCGGCCGCGACGAAGCTCTCGACAAACGTCGCACGCGCGCCCTTGCCAATCTTCACGTGCGAGCGGGTGAAAGCCGACGCGGAAGCCGCGGTCGCAACGTGGATGATATGGATCGGACGGGACAGCGCCGTACCATCGGCGATACCAAGCACGACGCCGTCGGTCGCCAGCGCCGCGTTGAGCGAGATCATCGCGTCGGTCGCATTGGTGATCAGCAGGTCGGCGGCGGCCGCGTTGGCGGCATTCTCCAGGATCTCGCGCAGCGTCCGAACGCTAACGCCGGCGCCGGCGGCATCCGACAGCTCGGGCACAAATACGCCATCCACCAGCACGAGCTTTGAGGTCCCTTCGACCGCGTGCGACTGCAGCGTAGCGCGGGCCCGCTTCAACGCGGCCGCGTCCGGTTTCGGCGCCAACGGCAACACCTCGCGCATCAGCGCGCGCAGGTCGGTGTATTTCCATTCCTCGATCCGGCGGTGCGGCAGGCCTGAGCGCTCAAAGGCCTCGAATGCCTGCCGGCGCACCTCGGCGACCCTGCCCGCACCCGGCAATCGGCCTCGCGCCACGGCAAAGACATCGCTGAGCGCGCGTCCGGTTTCGGTTTTTGCCACAACAAGGTTCATCGCAAGATCCGTCCGTCAGGCCGCGTCCTCGAACTGGGCGTAACCGGAAGCTTCGAGCTCCAGCGCCAGTTCCTTGCCGCCGCTTTTGACAACGCGGCCTTTCGACATCACGTGCACGAAGTCAGGCACGATGTAATTCAACAGCCGCTGGTAATGCGTGATCACGACAATGGCGCGATCAGGCGAGCGCAGTGCATTCACGCCATCGGCCGCCACCCGCAGCGCGTCGATGTCTAACCCGGAATCCATCTCGTCGAGGATGCAAAGGCTCGGCTCGAACAGCGCCATCTGCAAAATCTCGTTGCGCTTCTTCTCGCCGCCGGAAAAGCCGACATTGACGCCCCGGCGCAGCATGTCCTGCGGAATGTTGAGCGATTTTGCCACCTCGCGGACTTTCTTCAGGAAGTCCGGGGTGGAATATTCGCTCTCGCCGCGCGCCTTGCGCTGCGCATTCAGCGCGGTGCGCAGGAACGTCATGGTGGCGACGCCGGGAATTTCCACCGGATACTGGAACGCAAGAAACACGCCCTTGGCGGCGCGCTCGTCCGGCGACATCGCGAGCAGGTCTTCGCCCCTGAACAGAACCTCGCCGCCGGTCACTTCATAACCCGGCTTGCCGGCGATCACATGGCTCAGCGTCGATTTGCCGGAGCCGTTCGGGCCCATGATGGCGTGGACCTCGCCCTGGTTCACGGTGAGCGAAAGCCGGTGGAGGATTTCACGCTCCTCGACGCGGACGCTCAGGTCTTTGACTTCGAGTAGTGGCATTCTTGATCTTTCCAAAAACGTCATGAGGTGCTTGCGGCGTAATCCTCGAAAGATTTTTATCCGACCGATCCCTCAAGCGAGATCGAGATCAGCTTCTGCGCCTCGACCGCGAATTCCATCGGCAATTGCTGCAGCACGTCCTTGACAAAGCCGTTGACCACGAGGCCGACGGCCTCTTCCTGGCTCAGGCCGCGCTGCACGCAGTAGAACAGCACGTCCTCGGAGATCTTTGACGTCGTCGCCTCGTGCTCGAAGGTCGCAGACGAATTCTTCGCCTCGATATAGGGCACGGTGTGCGCGCCGCATTTGTCGCCGATCAAAAGCGAATCGCAGGCGGTGAAGTTGCGCGCGCCCGTCGCCTTGCGGTGCGCGGTGACGAGGCCGCGATAGGTATTCTGTGAACGCCCGGCCGCGATGCCCTTGGAGATGATGCGGCTGGTCGTGTTCTTGCCGAGATGCAGCATCTTGGTGCCGCTATCGACCTGCTGGAAACCGTTCGAAATCGCGATCGAATAGAACTCACCGCGAGAGTTATCGCCGCGCAAAATGCAGCTCGGGTATTTCCAAGTGATCGCGGAACCGGTCTCGACCTGGGTCCAGGAAATCTTCGAATTGTGGCCGCGGCAGTCGCCGCGCTTGGTGACGAAATTGTAGATGCCGCCCACCCCTTCCGAATTGCCGGGATACCAGTTCTGCACCGTCGAATATTTGATCTCGGCATCGTCGAGCGTGACCAGTTCGACCACGGCGGCGTGCAACTGATTCTCGTCGCGCTGCGGCGCGGTGCAGCCTTCGAGATAACTGACGTAAGCGCCCTTGTCGGCGATGATCAGCGTGCGCTCGAACTGGCCGGTGTTGCGCTCGTTGATGCGGAAATAGGTCGACAATTCCATCGGGCAGCGCACGCCCGGCGGCACGTAGACGAACGAACCGTCGGAGAACACCGCCGAATTCAGCGTCGCGAAGAAATTGTCCGACGTCGGCACCACGCTGCCGAGATATTTCCGCACGAGCTCGGGATGCTCGCGGATCGCCTCCGAAATCGGCATGAAGATCACGCCGGCCTTCATTAGTTCTTCCTTGAAGGTGGTGGCGACCGAAACCGAATCGAACACCGCGTCGACCGCGATCCTGCGCTCGCCTTCAGGCCGCACCACGCCCTCCAGCACTTCGACTTCGCGCAAGGGAATGCCGAGCTTTTCGTAGGTCTTGAGAATCTCGGGATCGATCTCATCCAGCGAGCCGACCTGCTTCTTCGGCTTCGGCGCCGAGTAGTAATAGAGATCCTGATAATCGATCTTGGGATAGTTGACGCGCGCCCAGGTCGGCTCGGTCATGGTCAGCCAGCGGCGAAAGGCTTCCAGCCGCCACTCCAGCATCCAGGCCGGCTCGCTCTTTTTCGCGGAAATGAAGCGGACGGTGTCTTCCGACAGCCCCTTCGGGGCCTTGTCGGATTCGATCAGCGTCTCAAATCCATATCGATACTGGTCGACGTCGATGCGCCTGACGCGATCGACCGTCTCTTGTACGGCTGGCATTCCATCCTCCGCTCGCGGTTTCAAGGACCGCGGTGGATCGGTTCCAAAAGTCGCTTACTGTGCATCCGAAGAAACACGCTTAGAACCGTTCAAGCAATGTTTCGTCGTTCCCTCTAAGTAGGGTATTGGCGAGCTTTCGCCAAGCCTTAAGGCAAAGATCAATGTCCGCTTCCTGCGTGGACCAGCCCAGACTTAGCCGCACCGCTCCCTGAGCAAGTTTGGGGCCAAATCCCATGGCTTCCAGCACGTGCGAGGGTTGGACCTTGCCCGAAGAGCAGGCGGAACCCGAGGAAACCGCAATCCCCTCAAGGTCGAAGCCGATCACCGCCGTCTCGGCCTTGAGGCCCGGAGCCGTGAACAGCGTGGTATTCGGCAGCCGCGGTACATCGGTACAGAACACGAGGAGGCCGGCGGTCTGCCGAAGGCCGTTTTCCAGGCGATCCCGCAAGGCTTCTAACCTGACGGCATCGCCGCTTTCGCCCCTCACCGCTACCTCCACAGCGGCGCCAAAGCCTGCGATCCCCGCAACATTCTCCGTTCCGGCGCGGCGCCCCAATTCCTGGCCGCCGCCGCGCCACAGCGGCTCGAGCCCTGTGAGACCGTCGCCCAAAACCAGCGCGCCCACGCCCTTGGGACCACCGATCTTGTGCGCCGACAGCGTCACCAAATCGGCATCTATCACTTTGATATCGAAAGGTATTTTTCCAAGCGCCTGGATCGCATCGACATGCAGGAGGGAGCCGGCGGCATGGACAATTTCGGCCACCTCCGCCACCGGCTGGACCGCCCCGGTCTCGTTATTGGCTGACATCACCGAGACCAGTGCGGGAGAGCCTTTATCGAGGAGCTTGCGAAGATGATCGAGGTCAACGACGCCAGATTTGGTGACCACGACGGTGCTGATGGCTTCCGCTGTAAATCGCCCGCCCGAAAACACTGAGGCGTGCTCGATCGCCGACACCACGAGCCTCTGCACCGGCTGACCGGAGGCGGCGCGAAGCCCAGGCACGAGCGCCAGCGCGTTGGCTTCGGTTCCCCCTGAGGTGAAGACGACGTTTCGGGCTAGCGCACCGATCGCGCCGGCGACCGCAGAGCGGGCCTCCTCGACCAGGCGGCGGGCGTGACGGCCTTCGGCATGGACCGAGGAGGGATTGCCAAGCTGATCCCAAGCGGCAGCCATCGCAGCCCGCGTCTCGGGACGCAGCGGCGCGGTCGCATTCCAGTCGAGATAAACCCTGTCAGGCATTGAGTATTATAGTACCTTTGACCGACGGTCGAACGACGGCCGCTGGGCGGCGGCATCGCAGACGCGCCTCCAGCAATTGGCGCTTTCAGAGCCCAGACGCAATCATCTTGCTGGGAGCATGATCCGGAAAAGCATGCCCTCGGGCTACGACCCGATGGATGAATACCGCTTTTCTGAAAAGATCATGCTCGAACAAACAGATAGAGCGGGATCACGATTCGAAGAAAAGTCATCCCGCTCTAACGCCTTGAGCGCGTTGAGTGATGTTCAAGAAGCTTGCTTTTTGCCCCTCGCCCCATGCTAGAACGCGGCCTCAAATTCACCCAGCGTCCTTTTCGCATCGCCCAACGACGCCGATCGTCCTTTCGTCTCGCAAGGCTCGACTGAAAAGGTCAACGCGGCGTCAATCGATCGATGATCTAGGAATCTCTCATGCCTGAAGTCATTTTCACCGGCCCTGCGGGCCGCCTTGAAGGCCGTTATCATCCAGCCAAGCAAAAGAATGCGCCGATCGCGATGATCCTGCATCCGCACCCGCAGTTTCACGGCACGATGAATCATCAGATTATCTATCAGTGCTACTATGCGTTCGCGCATCGCGGATTTTCCGTGCTGCGATTCAACTTCCGCGGCGTCGGCCGCAGCCAGGGCACATTCGATCATGGCACCGGCGAGTTGTCGGATGCGGCCTCCGCGCTCGACTGGGCGCAGACCATCAATCCCGAAGCGCGCGCCTGCTGGGTCGCAGGCTTTGCGTTCGGCGCCTGGATCGGCATGCAACTCTTGATGCGCCGGCCGGAGGTCGAGGGCTTTATCTCGATCACGCCGCCCGCCAATTTCTATGACTTCTCGTTCCTCGCGCCCTGCCCGTCCTCAGGATTGGTCGTGCATGGCGAGAAGGATGCCGTGGTGCCGCCGAAGGACGTCAACACGCTGGTCGAGAAGCTCAAGACCCAGAAGGGCATCGTGATCGACCAGCAGATCATCCCGGGCGCCAACCATTTCTTCGATGGCAAGCTGGAGCCGCTGATGCAGACGGTGACGGCTTATCTCGACATGCGGCTCGCCAACGTGCGGTAAGTGGAGGCCGTAGGATGGGTTGAGCCCTTGCGAAACCCATCACCGCCACAACCACAATTGATCGGTATCGCTTCCGCTCCACCATCCTACGCGATCAAGCCGCCGCGCGCGCCTGCAGGCCCGACAGCCATGACTTCCGCCGTTCGATGAAGTCGCGCAGCAGCGCCGGGTAATCGGCGCCCACAGCTGATTTGACCGATGGGCGCGCCGCGAGGTTTTGGCGCCAGCGCGCGAGCTTCGGCTTGCCTGCCAGAATCCCGAAATCGGCGATGCCGTCGAACACGTCGAAATATCGAAACACCGGACCGAACACCGCGTCGACCAGTGAAAATTTTTCGCCGTCAAACCACGGCGCGGCCGCGACGCGTGCTTCAAGTCGCGCAAAGCGTTGCTCGAGCTGTGTCACCTTGGTCTTGAAGGTGGCCTCGTCCTGCGCGGCGTAGAAGCCTGCGATATCATTGAGCACAGCGGAGCCGAATTCGATAAAGGCGCGATGCTCGGCGCGGGCCAACGGATCGGCCGGATGCAGCGGTTTTGGTGCGGTCTCCTCGAGATATTCGAGAATAACAGCGGATTCGAAGATCGCGTGATCGCCGACCAGCAGCACCGGCGTCTTGCCGAGCGGAGAGACCTTCAAGAACCAGTCCGGCTTGTTGGCGAGATCGATATCGATCCGCTCGAACGCCACGCCCTTCTCGGAGAGCGCGATCACCGCGCGCTGCACATAAGGACAGAGCTTGTGGCTGATCAGTTTTAGCGGGGTGGCCATGGCGCGGCTCGCAAATTACATGCAGATGCATCTAATTATATGCATGTGCGTGGAACGTCAAGGCGTTGTCGATCACGGCCGCGCGATGATCCCCCCGGTCATCGGCATCGGCACGCCGGTGGTGGCGGGATAGCTGAGCGGCAGGCCTTTTAGCCCGCGGGCGGCAAGGAAGCCGAAGGCCTGCGCCTCGATCGAATCGGCGGCCCAGCCCAGCGTTTCGGCGGCCTCGACGGCGGCAGGCCGAAGCCGCTCGCGCAGCATCCTGAGCAGGGTGAGGTTGCGGGCGCCGCCGCCGGCCACGATCCAGCTTTTTGGCGCCTTCGGCAATTGCGGGACGATCCTGGCGATGGCTTCTGCCGTAAAGGCAGTCAGGGTCGCAGCTCCGTCTGCCGGAGGCATCTCGCGCAGCTTGAGCGAGGCAAAATGGTTGCGGTCCAGCGATTTCGGGGGCGGCAGCGCGAAGAACGGATGCTCCAGCGCGCGCATGACCCAGGCCACATCGACAGCGCCTTGGGTGGCCGTGCGGCCTTCGCAATCGAACGGCTGATTCATCGTGCGGAGCATGTGATCGTCGAGCAGCGCGTTGCCGGGCCCGGTATCGCAGGCGATCAGGGTATCATTGCCGTCGATATAGGTGATATTGGAAACGCCGCCGATATTAACCACGACGATCGGCCCCTCGCGCTCCAGCGAGTGCGCCAGCGCACGGTGGTAGACCGGGACAAACGGCGCGCCCTGCCCGCCGGCGGCGACGTCGGCAGCGCGGAAGTCGTGCATGACGGGAATATGGATGGCTTTCGCCAGCGCCGCGGCATCGCCGATCTGCACCGTCAGCTTCCGTTCGGGGCGGTGCAGCACGGTCTGGCCGTGAAAGCCGACGATATCGATCTCCTCGCAGGTGATGCGGTTTTGTGCGGTAAAGGCGGCCACGGCTTCCGCGTGTGCGACGGTGACGGCGCGTTCGGCCTCGCGCAGGATGCCCGGCCGCGCATCGCGCTCGGAGAGGTCAACCGCCTCGGTCAGGGCCTGGCGCAGCAGGCTTCGCTCTTTGTCGGTATAAGGCCGGTATCCGGAGGGCCCGAACGACTTTATGCTTTTGCCGTCGGTTTCGATCAAGGCGACATCGACCCCGTCGAGCGAGGTCCCGCTCATCAGACCGATCGTCGTTAACATCATTGGAGCTAGCGCCTTCGACGCCCTGCCTTTCGTCATCCAGCTTGTGTCAAACAAGCACATCTTATAATGCCACAACGCGCCCGCCGGCGGCAGCCTAATCCGACATGGTTCCGCAATTCCGTAGAATTACCGTGAATAAGAATGATCAGAGTCACCGACAAATGACTGCATTTAAATCTGATTTTCTCAATGTGATGCAGGAACGCGGGTTCATCCACCAGATTTCCGACCCCCAGTCACTGGATGCGCTGGCGCAAAAGCGCGAGCTTGTGGCCTATATCGGCTTCGACTGCACCGCGCCCTCACTGCATGTCGGCTCGATGGTGCAGATCATGTGCCTCTACTGGCTGCAGCAGACCGGCAACAAGCCGATTGCCCTGATGGGCGGCGGTACCACCCGCGTCGGCGATCCCTCCGGCAAG
>JBATYU010000210.1:0-1570 GCA_049674245.1 Bradyrhizobium sp.
CGGGATGTGAAAACGGAGTCATGGTCGAACCACTAAGGCACCGCCAGACGAAAGAGGCGGCAACAGATATGTTCAGCCTAAAGCCACCGCGTCACATTCCGACTCTACCAAAGTCAGAAGAACTCAGCATGAGCACATGTCCTCCGGGTTACCCCTGAAAGCGGACATCGCTCGATGCAGTTGGCATGTCTAAAACGTGCCAACAACGGAAGTCGGCATCAAGAACCTGCGAGCGCAATCGGTCACTCTCGGAGTCCTGCGAGCCGCAGCCCATCCAAAAGGTGCTCCATATCTCTCCGGCGGATGAACACCGGATTTTCGCCGCGGCGCTGATGACAACTACTGTTGTTCGGGCCGCCCCTGCATTGGGGCCTGCGGCTGCGCTCTGGCTTGCGGCGACGAAAGCTTCGGCACCGGCTTACGCGTCGGGGTGGCAATCGGGCGTGGAGGCGCTGATGTCTTGGGCCGCAGGTTCTGCTCGGAAGCCTTGGCGATAAGGCGGGCCATTTGTTCCTGGCTTGCCTTAAACTGCTCGGCGACTGCCGCATTGTCGCGGACCATTTGTTCCTGCCAAGCCTTGGCGATAAGGCGGGCCATTTGTTCCTGGCTTGCCTTAAGCTGCTCGGCGACTGCCGCATTGTCGCGAGCCATTTGTTCCTGGCTTGCCTTAAGCTGCTCGGCGAGCTCCGCATTGTCGCGAGCCATTTGTTCCTGGCTTGCCTTAAGCTGCTCGGCGAGCTCCGCATTGTCGCGGACCATTTGTTTCTGGCTGCTCTTGAGCTGCTCGATCTCTTGCTCCACGGCGGCAAGTTCGCGCGCCATCGACTGGAGCAGCTGTGCCTGCCCGGGAGACGGGGCGGCGGCGGTTGGTGCGGCGCCTGCCAGGGCAGTCTGGGCCGGAGGCGCCGGAAGTGCCGGTTGCTGAGGTGCCGCCTTTGCCGCGGACGCTTGAACGGCAGACGGGCTCGGTTGCGCGGGAACCGGGCTTTCCAGGGCCGGCGATGAAATCAGGTAAGGCTGCGGCGTCCACCTCGCGATCATCTGTTTGGCTGCATCGCCGTGCGACCGCAACGCGATGGCAGCGGCACCGATGCACGCTGCCATAAGCAAGCCGATGAGGCCCTGTAACGCTAGCCTGCCACGCGATGACCGGCGGGGCGGGACAGCAAGACGCTTCTGCTGGTCCAAAGGATGGCGCGCGGCATCTTGTTCTAACTTGGAAACCTGTTCATTTACGCGCGGGAGCTGTTTATCCGCGCGCCCGATCTGTTGACAAGCTTGCTTGAGCGCTGCGACCGCGACATCGTGAGGATCAGTTTGTTCCGGGTTCGGCATGGAATTCATTTGGCGCACCTTGTCCGCCCAACGTCACCCAAGGAGGACGGCCGTCTGGCAGACTAACACCATCCTGATCAAAACGTCTGCCCCGAAATGACGGCAGCCAGCGCGATAATTATAAGGGCCGAGGGTAGGAATAACGGCGGGGGCTGATGTCCCCTCTGGGTCTTGGCCGTGTCAAAACGCTTCGCTGGGTAGGTCGGAATCTCGGGAGGTTGGTGACGTGCGAGGG
>JBATYU010000211.1:0-1811 GCA_049674245.1 Bradyrhizobium sp.
GACATACCCGGGGAGCCAATATGTTCGAGGTCGGCGGTCTGATGAGCTATGGAGCCAACGTTGCGAGCGCGTGGCGTCAACTCGGCGTCTATGCCGGCCGCATCCTCAAGGGCGCCAAGCCTGCGGACCTGCCGGTGGTGCAGTCGATCAAGTTCGAGCTAGCCCGTCTTATTCACCCAAAATAGCGTAATTGCGCGCGCTGGGCGCGATTTTGCCGGACACGCGCGTCGGCGCGATCGCGTCGGATGATGGCGACGCGTGGGGCTCTCGATTGGAATTGGCTTGGTTGAAGGTTTCGACGAAGGGCTCGATGCGGCGACAGTGCCGCGATGGCTATGGTCCTGCGGCGCAGAGCCGACCGGCGAGCGCGCGGAAGACAGCTCGATCGGGGCATGCCGTGGGCAGATAGACACGGATGCGGGCGACCCCCTCCACGACGCGCGCAGCGATCTTGATCAGCCGAAGGCGGATCGTTGCGAACTCCGCAGTCGATAGCGGCGAGCGCTTCGGAGCGGCGTCGCGCATTGCAAGCAAGAGCCAATAGGCGGCGGTGTGCAGGATCAAGCGGAACTGGTTGGCTTTGGGATCGCGGCAGGAGGTGCGGTCGGAAGCGAGTTGGCTCTTGTGCAGCTTGATGAAGTTCTCGGCGTTTCCGCGCGCGCAATAGAGGGTCTCGTAAAGATGCCGGGCGCCGGCCTTGAGCGAGGTGACGACATAGCGCACGTCCAGCCCCTTGGAGGTTGCCTCGATGCGCGCCACGAAGCGCCGCTCCTTGTTCCAGCTTCCGGCGCCATAGCGAAAAGCCTTGAAGCCGCGCAGCTTGTCCTCACCCGAGAGCGCACGTAGCGCGGCGATCGCGGCGGCCGTCTCGCGCGTCAGAGCATGAAGAACATCGTTGCCGGCGAAGCCAAAAACGTAGTCAACGCCTTGGGTTTCCTCGCACCACTCCATCGCCTCGTCGCGGCCGTAATGGCTGTCGCCGCGCACCAGGATGTCGACCTTGGGCCAATGCCTGCGGATGCGTTTGATGACATGTTTGAGGACCGTGCGGACCTCCTCGCCGGACGGCGTCTTGCCCGCGCGCAGGATCATCGCCACCGGCTTGCCGCTTGCCGCATCATAGATGTGGATCGGCAGAAAGCAGCGCTCGTCGTAATGGGCGTTGAACAGCGAGAGCTGCTGATGGCCGTGCACCGTGTCGCAGGTATCGTCGATGTCGAGCGTGATCGAGGACGGCACGCGCCGGTAGCTTTCGCAGAACCCATCCACCAGCGCCGCCATCAGTCGGGCGATCTCGATCTTCGATGGCGCATTCTCCAGCCGCGACATCGTGGGCTGCGAACACAGAGGATCGCCGCTCTCCGGCGCGTGGCCTATCGCCATCTTGAAGATCGGATCGTACCGGAGCGAATCGCAATCGTTGGCGTCCTCGTAGCCCGCCGCGATCGCAAACATCCGCAACCGAAGCATCTCCTCGAGCGGGTGCTCGATCCGCTCCGCCTTGCGCCGGTCCCGGATGCACGAGGCAAGGCGCGCCGCCAGCCCGAGCTTCTTCTCGACGCCGCGCAGCACAAGCACCCCCGCATCCGACGAGAGCTGCCCGCCGTCGAACCCGACGCTCAATTTCTTGCCGGCAACCGATGGAAGATCGAACGGCAGGAGAGTATCTTCGCTCATGACGGGTGTGGCGCTCCTCAATCGATCCGTGATTCGGTCTCGCAACCAGAACCGTGAATCAAATTGCGGCTTTCCGCCACATCCGTCGCTCATTTCGGCAATTTGGGTGAATAAGAAAGGCTAGTCATCAACGT
>JBATYU010000212.1:0-4861 GCA_049674245.1 Bradyrhizobium sp.
CCTGGATGGATATCATTTGAATTCGCAATACCGCGAATGGGCAAGCGAGCCGACAACATTAGAGGCGATACCTTACGTGCTGTGGGTCAGTTTCTTGGTTTCCGTGGCTGCCATGGCCAGCACGGCCAGGGTCCAAGCCGGGAACACCTCCAGGCCCGGCACCGCTTCAAAGGCCACGGTGAGCAAAAGTGGCCAGCGGAAACCCAGCACGGCGAACAGCACCACGGCGGTAACTGCATCCAAAAGCCACTGAACCGGTGGAAACAGCACCACGCCGAAACCCAACGCGTCGGACAGCACCGCGGTCAACAAGGCCCAGCGCCAGCGCGGCTGCTTCCAGGCCACTAGCAAATTGGGAATTAGGTTATTCAGCATGGCGGTTGCGTTCCACGTGCAGCCCATGTGCAGCGTTGTTTCGCACTTTGCTTGCGAAAACGGATGGCCGCCAAGAATTCTCTTATGCGCCACGATCCAGGTCTCTTTGATTTACATCAACACTCCCTTGTTCAATCTGCCTAGCTTGCTCAAGCAAGCCGTGATCCATGCCAGTATGATTCACAATGTTGTTCACCTTCGCCCTTGGCGGCACCTTTCGTAGCGACCTTGGTCGACGTCACGGGATTGGTGATCTATTTCACCGTCGCTTCCATGATCCTGCGGGGAACGCTGCTGTAGACGCCAGCAAGCCGCCCGATCGAGCGAAAGGGCATGGCGCTTTGGCTCGACGATTATTGTCCGAGGTCACTCGCGGCTAGGCAACCTTTTGCCCTTGGGCGGGGTTGTCAGTTAGGAGCTAGAAATGCCAAACAGCCGCCCAAACGTTGCATTCTTCGCCTTGATCGTTGCCAGCCTATGTGCAGCCGTGGTCCTCGTTGGGTTGTTGATCGCAGGAGATGTTGCAGGTTCAAGGGTAGCAATGAACAATTTGCCTCCACACTCTCAGAGGGGTGAGCCGCATTTCGGGGCGCAGTGAGATATGCGTTTAGTCAACACGCAACCGCTCCCCGCGTAAGGATCGTCAAGGGTTTGCAATGAAACCCGTGCTGCTTTGGCCAAAGCCCCAATCCACCATTTTGGCCACGCTGGACCGCAATCCCGACGATTTCACGGTGGTTGATACCGGCTCCCATTATGAACTTCGACGGCTCTCCGAGTTGCGAAGCGACACTCCCATTCTCGACCCCTTCCCGGGCCACGGCAAACACTACCGCGAATTCCACACCCACATCGCGGCGAGCGGTTGCCGGTACGTCATCTCTGGGCTTCAGCCATGCCGCGACGTGCTGCGCCTCGGTTTGTGCGACGAGCCGCAAGTGGTCGCGGATGAGGCTCGTCGATCATCAGGCCCGTTGAGCCGCTTGCGCCGCGCTGGCGTCGATACCGGATTCACTCCCGGCACGGAGACCTTTTGGAGGACGGCTGCGCAAGGGGCAAGCATCGGCATCTTCATATTGCTGTTCGGAGCCTTTCTGGATCTGGCACGGGCCCTTCTACTTCCAATCGCCTCGGCACTGGTCATCGCAACGATGTTCGGCCCTATCTCCAGCCGCGTCGCACGTCACCATGTTCCGCACTGGCTTTTCGCCGCTCTCGCGGTCGCGCTCTTCGTCGTCTTGCTCAACCTAGCAATTGTCTTGCTGTCGGCCCCAGTCATCGAGTGGATCGGCAAAGCGCCCGAAATCGCCGCAACGATCCGCAACAAGCTCCAAATCCTGGAACGTCCGATCGCGGCACTTCATGATCTGCAAAATGTCATTTCTCGAGGCAAAGGAGGAGATTCTGGCCTGGAGATCAACATCACCAACTTCATCCAAGCTGGTTTGTCGCTCCTGACGCCGGCCATAGGGGAACTCGTGCTGTTTTTCGGGACCTTGTTTTTCTTTCTTATGGGTGGCCCAAGACTGCGTGCGTACCTGGTGCTTCTTTCGCGAAACCGAGATGCTCGACTGCGGACGTTGCGCATTTTGGATGACATTGAACATAACCTCACGCGGTATATGGGCACAGTGAGCATCGTGAACATGGGCGTGGGGCTGATCACGGCAATCGCCGTTTACCTGATGGGATTTCCCAATCCGGTTCTATGGGGAGTTCTCGCTTTCATTTTCAATTATGTGCCGTATATCGGCCCCGCGGTCATGGTTTTCGTGCTGTTCTGCGTTGGACTGGTGGTTTTCCCGTCACTTGGACACGCATTGATTGCCCCGCTTTTCTTTGTCGCGCTCACGACGATCGAAGGTCACTTCGTGACCCCGAACATCGTCGGCCGGAATCTCAGCCTAAGCCCTTCGATCGTCTTTTTGGCTCTGGCATTTTGGACGTGGTTGTGGGGTCCGATTGGCGCGTTCCTCGCTACACCGATTCTGATCATTGGATTGGTGGTGTCGAAGCACTTTCTTCCCGAGGAAGAGAGCGAAGTTGGTTGAGGAAGTTTCCGCATGCGAAAGTTCCCGCCTTTGTCGATGTTTTGAGACGATTCCCATGACTTTGATCAACCTGCTGGTCGCTCCGATACGACGCGTGGTGAATTTTCCGCTGTTTCAGCTCATGACCGCGATAGCGGTCATTCTGTTGCTGCAGGCTGCCGACAGTAGATCTCGGCGAAATATTCAGGGCGCTGGATCTCGTCGTGGATTTTACCGTGAGGCTGTGCGCGTCGATTTTCGAGGTGAAGTCCTTCACTAAATCGTGGCTCACAACAGGATTACCGCTGCGCGGCTTAGGCCCGGTACCTTTGTGCCGCTGCAATTTCGGCTTTCCGTGTTCCTCGCGATACACGAAGGGGAAGCACGATGAGGAAGCTGCTTGTTGCCGTATTGATCGCAGGGTCGATTGTTTCGTTCGAAGCAAAAGCTCAGGAACGTGCGGGAAGTGCGGCTTTGGGGGCGGTGTCTGGAGCCGTCGTTCTGGGACCGGTGGGCGCGGTGGCGGGCGCGTTGATTGGATATACCGCAGGACCCGCAATCGCGCATTCCTGGGGAGTTGGGCATTCCACATCGCGCTCCAGCGCCTGGCGTGTAACACAAGCCAGCGCCGCAACCCAGGAAGCTGCTGCCAAGGTAACGCCGCTGCCAGTTGCCAAACCTGCCGAAGCGGTTGCTGGAAAATCCGCACCGCCGGTTGCCAAAACGCCCGAAATAGTTGCCTCAAAAACCGCACCGCCCGTTCAGGGACTTGAATAAGAAGCGCTGGCGCGTAAACGGCGGCCGAAGTGCTGATGCTGGTCGTCGAGCACACAACGGCGATCCGATGATGGCGCATATTGGCGCGCCAGTTCCTGCACTTCGCCGAGAACCTTGGGGCGGCCGCCCGGATTACCTGAGACACCTTTGCAAAACGTCGATGCAAAGCAACTGCTCACATTTGCGGCGAAGGCATCTGCTGCCTTCCGGTTTGTTGCTACACCCTTTGCCTGGACTTCGCGGCAGTGAGACGCAGCCTTGCGCAAGCGGACTATCTCCGCGACGAACTCGATCAAAAGATCGACGCGGTGCGCACTGACATGGTGAAGGTGAGCTATGGCGCGGGCTAGTCGGGAACCGCGCGTCCCACCGTATCGGCCATCACGGCGCCGCGGGCGCCGAGCGGCTTCGGCGGCCCGATGGTGGAATCCCGCACGGTCTGATGCTCGATTTCCGAGTTCAGTTCGGCCCCGCACAGCACGATGATCGCCGACATCCACATCCACATCATCAAGCCGATGGCGGCGCCGAGCGAGCCATATGTGGCGTTGTAATTGCCGAAGTTGGAGAGGTACCAGGACAGTGCCGCGGAACCGGCGATCCAGAGCGTTGCCGCCGCCAGCGTGCCGACGCTCAGCCATTCCCAGCGCGCCGCCCGCCGGCTCGGACCAAAGCGGTAGAGGCCGCTGAGTGCGACCAGCAAGACGATGAGCATCAGCGGCCATCGCGCCAGGCTGACGATCAGCTGGCTCTGCGGCTTCAGCCCGAGGTGATCGAGTGCGAGTGGAAACGCTACCATTGCGCTGACCATCATGATCAGCGCGCCGATGCCGCCGATCGTGAACGCCAGCGACAGCAGGTTCAGCCGGATGAAGCTGCGTTTCTCGCGCTCCTCATAGACGACGTTGAGCGCGTCGATCACGGCTTTCATGCCGGCATTGGCGCTCCAAATCGCGAGCAGCAGGCCGAACAGGAATGTCGTGCTCAGCGCGATGGTGCCCTTTGAGAGCACGCGCGCGATCTGGTCCTGCACGATCTGGTACGAGCCTTCGGGCAGCATCAGCGAGAGCGTTTGCAGATTGGCGCCGATGGTCGAGGGATCGGCGAACAGGCCATAGGAGGAGACCAATGCGGTGATGGCGGGGAACACCGCGAGCAGGCCGAAGAACACCACGCCGGCGGCGGTGGCGAGCAGACGGTCGTCGGTGGTGCGCTGATAGGTGCGCCACAGAATGTCCTTCCAGCCGGCCCAGGGGATCCGCAGCGGATTGGTCGAGTACCGGCCGCGTCCGTGCTGCAACAGCTCGGGCGTGAAGGCGCTGCGCTGGGCGGCGGGTGAATTCGGCACGCGGGCGGGCGACGCCTGCGGCGCGGGTGCCTGAAAATAGCGTTGCGCCGTGAGCACCAGGATCGTTGTCGCCACGACCAGAAGCAGATCGTCGGTCAGCTCGGATCGCGCGCGAAACATCACATTGCCACTCGGCGCGCCTGTTGCCGCCGCCGCGCGACAGCCAAGCCAAGCAGGATTCCAGCGACCGCCAGGCCGGTTTGCACATTGCGGTCGAGCCGAAGACCCCGAGAAGGTGCGTTTTGGGTTCGTGGGGCGTAGGTTGCGCGTGCAGATGGCGCCTCCGAAGCGCTTCGGGCGGTGTCCTTTGTCGGGTCGATCTGGCCCGACC
>JBATYU010000213.1:0-2548 GCA_049674245.1 Bradyrhizobium sp.
CCATCAGCAATGGCGACCGGCTGGTGGACATGCCGCGCGAAGAGCTTGCGCAAGCGATCTGGCGGGACGTCTGCAGGGCCGCCGGCGTCGCGGGCGAATTGCCGCCATGGCAGATCGTGCGCGAGCGCCGCGCCACGTTCGAGGCGACGCCCGAGCAGAATGCGCTGCGTCCGCGGGCGGTTACACGCTGGAAAAACCTGTTCCTCGCCGGCGACTGGACTGATACCGGGCTGCCTGCCACGATCGAGGGTTCCGTACGTTCCGGAAACCGTGCCGCCGACCTGGTTCTTGAAATGAAAGAGGCCTGAACAGGCCGAGATTGGGGATGTCGAGCGAAATGCAATCCGACAATCACAGCATGGCAGTCGATCCCGCAGCACTGGAGCCGGCCATCGCCGCGGCGACGAAGGCGTTGCTTTCCTATCGCCAGGGGGACGGACACTTCGTGTTCGAGCTGGAAGCCGATTGCACGATCCCCGCGGAATACGTGCTGCTGCGCCATTACCTCGGCGAGCCGGTCGATGCCGTGCTGGAGGCCAAGATCGCCAACTACCTGCGCCGCGTCCAGGGCGCCCATGGCGGCTGGCCGCTGGTGCAGGACGGCCCCTTCGACATGAGCGCGAGCGTCAAATCCTACTTCGCGCTGAAGATGATCGGCGATCGCATCGACGCGCCGCACATGGTGCGGGCGCGCCAGGCCATCCACGCCCATGGCGGCGCCGTCAACAGCAACGTTTTCACCCGCTTCTTGCTGGCTGCGTTCGGCGTGGTGACCTGGCGCGCCGTGCCGGTGCTGCCGGTCGAGATCATGCTGCTGCCGATGTGGTCGCCGTTTCATATCAACAAGATTTCATACTGGGCCCGCACCACGATCGTGCCGCTGATGGTTCTGGCGGCGCTGAAGCCGCGCGCGAGAAATCCCAAAGGTGTCGGCGTCGACGAATTGTTCCTGCAGCCGCCGCATTCGATTGGAATGACGCCCAAGGCGCCGCATCAGAGCTGGGGCTGGTTCAATCTGTTCCGCGCGCTCGACGGCGTGCTCCGAGTGCTGGAGCCGCTGTTTCCGAAAAAGCTACGCGCGCGCGCCATCGAGCGTGCGGTCGCTTTCGTCGAAGAGCGGTTGAACGGCGAGGATGGCCTGGGCGCGATCTTTCCGCCGATGGCCAACGCCGTGATGATGTATGAGGCGTTCGGCAGACCCGCGGATTATCCGCCGCGCGCCGTCACGCGCAGGGGGCTCGACAAGCTCTTGGTGATCGGCGAGCACGAGGCCTATTGCCAGCCCTGCGTCTCCCCGGTGTGGGACACCGCGCTGACCTGCCACGCGCTGATCGAGGCGGGCGGCAGGGACGCGTTGCCGAAAGCCAGGCAGGGCCTCGATTGGCTGAAGCCGAGGCAGGTACTCGACCTCAAGGGCGACTGGGCGGTGAAGAGCCCGAACACGCGTCCGGGCGGTTGGGCGTTCCAGTACAACAATGCCTATTACCCCGATCTCGACGACACCGCCGTTGTCGTGATGGCGATGGATCGGGTACGCCGCGGGTCCGCAAGCAGCGAATATGATACCGCGATCGCGCGCGGCCGGGAATGGATCGAAGGCATGCAAAGTCGCGACGGCGGCTGGGCCGCCTTCGACATCAACAATCTCGAATACTACCTCAACAACATCCCGTTCTCCGATCACGGCGCGCTGCTCGACCCGCCGACCGAGGATGTCACGGCGCGCTGCCTCTCGATGCTGGCGCAGCTGGGTGAGACCGCCGAACGCTGCCAGGCGGTCGCCCGAGCGATCGAATACCTCAGGCGCACCCAGCATGCCGAGGGCTCCTGGTATGGCCGCTGGGGCATGAACTACATCTACGGAACCTGGTCGGTGCTGTGTGCGCTCAATGCGGTCGGCGTGAGCCCCCAGGACCCGATGATGCGCAAGGCCGTCGACTGGCTGGTGTCGGTCCAGAACAGGGACGGCGGCTGGGGTGAGGATGCCATCAGCTACCGGCTGGACTACCGGGGAATGGAGGCCGCGCCCTCCACCGCCTCGCAAACGGCATGGGGTTTGCTTGGATTGATGGCGGCGGGCCAGGTCGAGAACCCGGCGGTGGCGCACGGGGTGCGGTACCTAAAAGACACACAGGCCCAAAATGGCCTGTGGGACGAGGCGCGCTATACGGCGACGGGCTTTCCGCGGGTGTTTTATTTGCGTTATCATGGCTACTCCAAGTTCTTTCCGCTCTGGGCGTTGGCGCGGTATCGAAATTTGAGGAGCACGAACAGCAGGGTGGTAGGGGTCGGAATGTGAATTTGGGGGCGGGGGCTATCGTGACCGCGGGCAAGTGGATTGATCCTCGGCCGGTATTGATTGTGACAGGCCTGGTGCAGGAGGCCCGCATCGCGGCCGGTCCGGGCATGTTCGTTATCTGCAGTTCCAGCGATCCCCGGCAGCTGCGCGCGCTGCTTGCCACACTGGATTCGACGACGTTCCGGGGCGTCATCAGTTTTGGCGTCGCCGGCGGGCTCGATCCCGCATTGAAATCAGGCGATGTGGTGG
>JBATYU010000214.1:0-1956 GCA_049674245.1 Bradyrhizobium sp.
TCGTTGCGCAGCATGGTCCGGTAGGCCGAGCCGTCGAACCGCAGCGAGGTCTCCTGCACGAACCGCAGGAATTTTGCCAGTTCCTCGCGGGTCGAGGTGCCCTTGCCCCAGACTTCCTGCAATTCGATCCAGGCCGAGTTGATGGTATCCCACATCTCGCTGGTCAGCGCGGTTCGCACCGAGCGCGAGTTGAGCCGGGCGGCCTCGATACAGTTCCTGATCGAGGAGGGATTATCCGGCGAGAACGACAAATATTCGACGACGTTTTGCTCGTTGGCTTCCTGGTAGGCTTCGTAGAAGCTCTCGCTGACGCCGGCGGTGAGCAGCGCCGAATCCCACTCATTGGTCTTGCCGATATAGGCGGCGGGAAGGGCGGTGACGCGCAGCGTCGCATCGATCGTGCGCGCGAGATATTCCGCGCGTTCGACGTAGCGGGCAAGCCAATAGAGGTTTTCGGCGGTGCGCGACAGCATGCGGCGATCTTGCTCTCTACTCGTCCAGTATCCAGGTGTCCTTGGTGCCGCCGCCCTGGCTCGAATTCACCACCAGCGAGCCATCCTTCAGCGCCACCCGGGTCAACCCGCCCGGCACGATCGTGGTGCGGTCGCGACCGGTCAGCACAAATGGCCGCAAGTCGACGTGACGCGGCGCGAGGCCGGTTGCCGTGCAGGTCGGGCAGGTCGACAGCGCCAGCGTCGGTTGCGCGATAAAACCTTCCGGCTCGCGCTTTAGCTTGTCGCGGAAGGCTTCGATGGTCGCTTTGGTCGCGGCAGGGCCGATCAGCATGCCGTAGCCGCCGGAACCGTGCACTTCCTTCACCACGAGTTCGGCGAGATTGTCGAGCACGTAGGATAAATCCTTGGGCTCGCGGCAGCGCCAGGTCGGCACGTTCTTCAGGATCGGTTCTTCGCTGAGATAGAATTTCACGATCTCGGGCATGTAGGAGTAGATCGCCTTGTCGTCGGCGATGCCGGTTCCAACCGCGTTGGCAAGCGTTATGTTGCCGGCCGCGTAGGCGGACATCAGCCCGGGCACGCCGAGCGCCGAGTCGGGGCGAAAGGTCAAGGGATCGAGGAAATCGTCGTCGACGCGGCGGTAGATCACGTCGACACGCTTCAGCCCTTCGGTCGTGCGCATGAACACTTCGTCGCTCTTGACGATGAGGTCCCTTCCTTCGACCAGCTCAATGCCGAGCTTGTCGGCAAGGAACGAATGCTCGTAATAGGCGGAGTTGTAGACGCCGGGCGTCATTAGCGCGACCGTCGGCTCCGCCGAGGCGCTCAAGGGCGCCACCGATCGCAAGGCCGACAATAGCTCGTCCGGATAGCGCTCGACCGGTGCTACGCGGTGACGCGCGAACAAATCCGGAAACAGCCGCATCATGATTTCGCGGTTTTCCAGCATGTAGGAAACGCCGGATGGCGTGCGGGCATTGTCTTCCAACACGTAAAAGTCTTGCGCATCGACGCGGATGATGTCGATGCCGGCGATGTGGACATAGACGTCGTGCGGTACGTTCTGGCCGTTCATCTCCGGCCGGAACACCGGGTTCTGGAAGATCAGGTCTTCCGGGATGATATTGGCGCGCAGGATATCGCGGCCGTGGTAGATGTCGCGCAGGAACATGTTGAGCGCGCGCACCCGCTGCTTCAGGCCCTTCTCGAGCAGGGTCCATTCCTTCGCCGACAGGATCCGGGGGATCACGTCGAACGGGATCAGCCGTTCCTGGGCTTCGGCATCGCCATAGACGGCGAAGGTGATGCCGATCCGGCGGAACAGCAATTCCGCTTCCTGGCGGCGATATTCGAGGGCGTCGGGAGGTGTCTCCTTCAGCCAACGGGAGAGTTCATGGTAGGCCGAGCGGAGGTCGCCGCCGGGCAGGTTCATTTCATCAAACGCGACTGCCATAAATCCTGACTATCTCTCGACGCCATACGACACAGTGCATGACTTGAC
>JBATYU010000215.1:0-3895 GCA_049674245.1 Bradyrhizobium sp.
CGCCGGTCCTGCGACCCTTCGCGCCGACCATGCGATAGTCATCCATATCCTTGTTCGAAGATGCTGCGCTTGAAGCAGCTCAGGCGGCGGTGGAACCGCGTCGCGCGGACGCCGACCGACACAAGGACATCGAACGCTACGAAATCCGTCACGCCACAGTCCTACATCCGCCGCGTTTGAATACAACCTTAGCGGGTCTTAAGGCCGATATGCATGTTACCGGTCATAAGCAATCTTGGGTGGTAATCGATCATGGTGTGCAGAAACATATTTCGTGTCGCGCTGCTGGCGCTGGCGACATACCTCGTCACCTGTCTGGCGCCGAGTGACCCGGCACTTGCGCAAGCTCGCCCCGAAGAACGTAGCGCGGCGCAAGCCCGCCCCGAAGGACACAGCGCGTCGGACGAAACGTCCATCAAATTCCGGATGAACCAATGGACGGTCGGCTTGGCGGCCGGCCTGCCTGACGGTGGTTTCGTGCGGTTTGCAAGCGAAATGGCGCGGACGATGGAGGACGGCGATAACATGCGCCTGATCCCCATGGTGACCCGCGGCACGACCACGAATATCGCCGACCTGCTCTACCTGAGGGGAGTGGATGTCGCGATCACCTATGCGGATGCATTCGATTTGTATTCGAAGCAGGCGGGACTCTCCAATATCAACGATCGCATTCGCTACATCATGCAGTTTTTCATCTCCGATATTCACATCTACGCGCGCGACGAGTTCAAGTCTCTCGAGGACCTGAAAGGCCAGAAAGTCGCCGTCGGCACTTCGGGGGTTGCCGCCGCGCTCACAGGCCCGCTGATCTTCAAACGGCTTGGTATCGAGATACAACAGGTGCCGGTCGGCGGGCCGATCGCTCTTGAAAAGCTGCACAAGGGCGAGGTGTCCGCGATGGTGTATGTGGCGGCGAAGCCGAGTGAGTTGTTTGCCGGAATGAAGCCGGAGGAAGGCTTCCACTTCGTGCCGGTGCCCTACAAGAAGGAGTTCACGGATTATTACTTCCCTTCCAAGCTCAAGACCGAAGACTACCCGAACTTCCTGCCGCCGGACACGTCGATCGATACCATTGCCGTTCCCTCGGTTCTGGCCGTCTACAATTGGAAGCCGGGCTCGGATCGCAGTGAACGGGTCAATCGTTTTGTCGAGATCCTGTTCACCAACTTCGCACGTCTGCAGAAGCCGCCATTTCATGCCAAATGGAAGGACGTCAGTCTTGGCGCGCCGGTTCCCGGCTGGAAGCGCTATCCCTATGCGCAAGCGATGGTGGAACGTCTGAAGAATGCCGATGCCAATGCCAGCGCGAACAAGATTCCGGCAGACGACTCAGCGATGGAATATCAGCGCTTCTACGCCTTCCTGGCTACGCAACCGAAGGCGCCGGTAACAGATGCCGAAAAGCTGCAGTTCTATCGGGAATTCCTGGAGTGGAGCAGCCAGCAGCCGTCGAAATGACGTTCGCTAGAGCATGATCCGGAAAAAGCCTGCCCTCGGGCTTGACCCGAGGGTGGGCACCGGTTTTCCCTTAGCTAACAAACGCGGAACGCGTCTGCGCGGAGATCATGCTCAAACAAAAAGATCGAGCGGGATGACGATTCGAAGAAAAGTCATCCCGCTCTAGCCGCTTGCATCGCCTCACGCCGCCCGAACGAGGCTGGACGCGGCGCCCTTGCCCCTGACTTCCGCCTCCTCGAACTCGGCGGCGGCGATCGCGCGCTCGAGCGCGGTGCGCAGTTCCTTGGCGGTCTCCAAGGTCAGCTCAATCCCGGCCCGCGCCCCGGGTTCGAGGGCCGTGTTGATGAAGTCGAGCGTGATGACGTCGCCGAGCGGCGCATGGCGCGCGTGATCATAGGCAACCACCGCTAGCGAGAGCGGGAACCAGTCGTCGCCCCGTTTGGCCATGCCTTCCGCCCGTGCGATCTCGATAATGGATGTACACATGTCCTTAAACCTCCTACTTCGCCAGATGCTTGCCGAAGAAGGCGAGCACCTTGCTCCAGCCATCCATCGCCTGCTCCACCCGGTAGAGCGGCCGATGCCAATACCAGATCCCGTGGCCGGCACCGTCATAGCGATGGAACTCGTGCATCTTGCCATGCTTTTTGAGCTCGGCCTCGTGCTGGTTCACCTGCTCGGGGCTCGGCGCGCGGTCGTCATTGCCGAATAGGCCGATCAGCGGGCAACAGAGATCCTTCGTCATCTCGATCGGCGCGACCGGCGTCTTGGCATTCAACTCCTCCTTGCCCATCACCACGCGGCCGCCCCAGAGTTCAGCGCAGGCGTCGACGTCCTTCCTCTGGCAGGCATAGATGAAGGCGTGCCGACCGCCGGAGCAGGAGCCGAAAATGCCGACCTTGCCGTTGTGACTGGGCTGCGCGCGGATCCACTTCACCGCGGCCTCGGTATCGCCGACCATCTGGGCGTCGGCAATGCCGCCGTCGGCGCGCACCTTGGCGGCGACGTCGTCCGGGTTGCCCTGGCCTGCACGCTCATAGAGGTTGGCGCAGATCGCAAGATAGCCATGATGGGCGAACCGTCGCGTCGTCTCGATGTAGAACTCGCTCCAGCCCGGCAGATGGTGGACCAGCACCACGCCTGGAAAGGGGCCGGGACCGGTGGGTTTCGCCACATAGGCGGTAATCGGCGTTCCCTGGTCGCCATTGATGGTCACGTTCTCGCAGGTCATGCCTCGGTAGAACAACATTAGTATCCCTCCATGGTCGTCAGCCGTCATCGTCCTCGGTGCATCGCCGCCGCACCCTCACGGATCGGCGGCGCTCCCCTTGCTGCCGCGGTCGCAGTCAGTATTCGACAATCGCGTACCGGGCGCAACAAGGGGCAGCCGAGCCGCTCAAATTGTCTGGAACGATACAACGACGTTTCATGTTTTCCGCGCTTCGGATGCGGGGGTCTACGCGCGGATCCGACGGTGCACCTAGATCACGGAACGGACAATGTGATGCGCCACGTCCGGACGCGGATGCAGCGACGAATGCCGGCCGGTTAAAATACAACAAATGTGAGTCACTTCATATTTCGACACACCGTCGACGACCTAAGGTTGTTTTCGCGCGGCTTCAGCGGAAGCCCGTGCGTCGACAACCCGAGCCGGGCGACGTTCTCGCGCGGCCGCCTCGGGATGATTTCCCCTGAAACTTGAAGGGAGGCCCTCATGAATCGTCCCATCAGCAGCAAGGCTTTGCAAGCAGCATCCCACCAGGTGAAGCTGACATCGATCCCGATGCCGGCCAAAAGACTGCGCCGTCGTAGTCTCGTCGAAGCGCGCGGTGTCGTCCCGCCGTCGCCGGGGACCCTCACGGCAACCGATGGTCAGCTTGGACCCGGCGGCGGCACCCTGGTTTTTCACAGTCCCTGCGATGCGCCGGTCGGCACGCAGACGAGCAACGGCGGCGGAAGCATCATCACCAATGTGTCGCTGCAACTGCTGTTCTGGGGTTCGGCGTGGAACTCCAATCCCTCACCGTCGATCGGGCAGGTGATCAACTCAGTCAACAGTATCCTGCAGGGACCCTATTTGTCGGGACTTGGACAGTATGGCGTTGCCGGCGGCAGCCTGAAAGGGAGCTGGATCGTCACCGGCCGCGAACCGAACAACCCGTTTTCTGACGATGACGTCCACAGCCTTATCAGCGACTTGATCGATCAAGGGTCGTTCCCCGAGCCGGACGATCCCGGCGGGCGCAATCTGTACATGTTCGTGCTCCCGGCCAACGTCCGTCCCAACACTCCGAACATCACGGGCCTGCACACCTATGACACGGACTACGACTTCCCCTTCGATATCGACAAGGCCTGGTTTGGATGGGTCACGCACAACGGAACCCTCGACTCCCTGACGACGATCTTCTCGCACGAGTTGGTCGAGGCG
>JBATYU010000216.1:0-11167 GCA_049674245.1 Bradyrhizobium sp.
GTCCTCAGGCCATCTCCGGTTCGCTTGTTCCAAAAAAACCGTCCTTTGAGGTAGGCCTCATAAGCCGCCGGGTTCACCGCCTTGGACCTCTCGAGCGCCACCTGTTCATGCCGATTCAAGGTGGCCCGGATTTGCCCGGCGATGGCGCGGGCCACCCTGCTTTGGAGGGCCAGCGTATCGCGGAAATCCCCTTCGTAGCTTTCGGCCCAGATTTGCTTGTCAGCGGGCACCTGGATCAACTGAGCGTCGATCCGTACGCGTTCGCCGGAACGCAACACGCTTCCTTCGACGATGGCATCGACATTCAGCTCACGAGCAATATCTGCCAAGGGCTTGCGAACGCTCTTATAGGTCATCGCGGAGGTGCGGGAGATCACGCGTATCGCGCTGATCTGACCCAGGTGAGTGATCAGCTCGTCAGTCATTCCGTCGGCGAAATAATCCTGGGACTCATCGCTGGAAAGGTTTTCCAGCGGCAGCACTGCTAGGGAGCGGATCGTGGATTGCGGGTGCCTCCCCGAATAGAAAAACCATGATAGGAAGATTGCAAACGCCAGACCCATCACGGTGCCGGAGAGGCTCCAGCCGAAAGCATGGGCCGGCGATTTTGTTGATGCGCTGGCGTCCGTGGGTCGTGGCACATCGGGGGTTTCGTACGTAGCAAGATCACCAGCCGCAGTCTTCGGTTGCCCGTCCTGGACAACCGCGACGTCGGCGAGAAACCGATAGCCGCGGCTGGCGACGGTTTCGATGAAGCGGGGATTTTCGGCCGAATCTCCCAGCGCTTCTCGAACCTTGCTGATGGCCTTGTTGAGGCCGTGGTCGAAGTCCACGATCGTCTTCGGCCAAAGGTTTTCGCGGAGTTCCTCCCGGATCACCAGTTCTCCAGGTCTTTCCAGCAGCATCGCCAGCAACTGGAACGGCTGTTCTTGCAACCTGACTCGTTTGCCGAGCTTGGTGAGTTCGCCGGTTCGAAGGTCGGCTTCGAAAATCCCAAACCTAAACCGCCTGAAAGGTTGTGCGGCCTGCTTCATGGCAAACCCGAGCGTTCCGAGGATTCGTCAGCTTGCCGCATCACAAACGGAGTTAAACACCGCCCGGTCGCAGGGGATCGCTGCTTCTAAGCCAGTTATTTCATTATGTTTTTCAGGGTACCCACATTTCAGGAAGATAGAACCGGTGATCCATTGAAGGAATATACATTTCCAGTCACACAACCCGCGGGTTTTTGCAACGTCGATCGCCATAGGAACCTGCCGATGCCGTTCTATGCCGTTCGCCGCAACTGCGGTGCGGCCGCCTTGTCCGCCGCGCGGCAAGATGTGGGAGGCCGCGTGTGCAGATTGTGAACAGCTTCATGCAGCCTCGACGAAAACCTGCCGCCGTTACCGCGAGTGACTCGCCCCTCGAATTCGCGCCAACGTCAGCACTGGATCAGTTGGGCCTGCTGATGCAAAGCAGGCCGCCGGGCGCGGATGCTACCCTTGCCAAATTTAAGCAGAACGTCGTTCCGCAACTCGACGCTGCCTACAATTTCGCACGATTTCTCAGCCGAGATGCCGATGCGGCCCAGGATATCGTGCAGGAGGCATTCCTTCGAGCCTATCGAAGCTTCGCTGGATATCGTGGCGGGGATGCCCGCGCCTGGATCTTCGCGATTGTACGAAATTGCTATCAGAGCTGGCTTATGGACCGCCGGCGAAAAGCGCGTTTGGAGGTCGATTACCACGGGGAGGGTGATTCCGAAGAGCTCATCTCTACCATACCTTCAGACGAGGACACTCCGGAGGCAATGCTAGTACGCAAAGCGGAAGCCAAGACCGTTCGCCTCATTCTTAATACGATGCCTCGCGCGTTCCGTGAAATACTGGTTTTGCGCGAAATCGAAGAGCTCTCCTATCAACAAATCTCGGAAGTGACAGCCCTGCCGATTGGCACTGTCATGTCGCGTCTGGCGCGCGCGCGAAGGGCATTTGGGGATGCCTGGCGCCGTGAGATAGATAATGGCGGCTGAACGGAAACCGCGCAGAAGGTCGGTTATTCAAACCAGATCGTTTCTCATCCTGTTCGGCAACCCAGATCATTAGCCGGCCCGCGATTGCTGGGCGGGCTTGATCGCTACGACCTCGGGCTTCAGGTTCCTGGTCCGCACGACCATCGGCTTCTCCGGCAGCATACGCTGCATGATTTGGTCGCGGAAAATGAACGTATGCGCCATGGCGGCCGCCACGTGGGCGCAGATCACCAGCAGCAGCGCCCATTCCATGGTGCCATGCCAATTGCCGATCGCATTTGCGATCAGCGAGCCTTCTGTCGGCAACATTGGCAGAGGGACCGCAGAGAACAGCGAGACCGACCAGCCGCGCTCGGACGCAAAGATCCATCCGGTCATCGTGGTCGCAAGCACAAGCGCATAAAGCAGCCAGTGGACCGCCTCCGAGATTAGCTGCTGCCAGGCGGGAAGCGATCTTGCCGGCGCGACGGGGTGGGTGATACGCCAGAAGAGACGCAAGACCATGAGCGCCAGGATGGTGATCCCAAAGGAGATATGGAACGTCATCGCCTCGCCGGGTGTCATCCCCCGATGAATGTGCGGCATGAACTTGCCGAGCGGATATTGCACAATCAGGAGTGCCACGACGAGCCAGTGAAATACCTTCGCGGTCGTTCCATAGTGTGGTTGTTTGGCCATGATGTTCCTTGTCTTTCGGCGCGTGGTGTTGCTTCGTCGTGTGAGGCCCGTCTACCCAGCGGCCATTCCGTACCCCGGTTTGCGGAAGTGACAATCGTCGTCCGCAACCTTCATCCACCCTGGGACAAGGTCGCTCCCCTACAGTTAGGAGACCCATCTATTTCATGTGGCTCAATAGGTTCTGGTCAATCGCGCGGCTTGTTCGGGAACAGCAACCGCGGATTCAGGGCGCAGCCGCCGATGCCCGATGCTGTCCACTGACATTGCTCCTGTGTTTTATAGAAGCAGTAGAGGTAGCCTTCCCGCGACAAGCACCACGGATATTCCTGGGCGTGAACGGTCGCAGGAGACAAAGACGCAGCCATGCCCGATACGACAGCGGCAAGCGGCGAAAGTCGGGTCAGTCGAATTCCGATCAGGCGTTGCAGAAGCGACTTCGCGCTTTTGGACTGAATAGTATTCTGGAGCATGTTTTCTCTCTCGTATCGATCCGAAGCTGGATCGCGTAGCCAATGAGAAGACTTGCTGCGGGGAAATCTTATTCCGGGGTGTTCGGTTTTCGTTTGCGCCGCATCGGCACAATTGCGTGAGCCGGCGAGGAGCATTGGGTGCACGTCAAGCATGTGCCAGCAGCGGTCACAGAACGTTTTTGAGAAAAAAGACCAAAATGGGAATATCGATAACTGAAAGTTAGTCTTGTTACCGGAGGCTGCTCAACGGCGTTTTAGGCAGCTCGTTCGCCGGAGCCGTCCCGGCCGTTGAAACCTCCAGCGCGTCTCAGCCAACCCCCCTTGGCTGAGACGCTTTTCTTTTTGGTGGTGATGACCACGAAGGCGTCCCGAGGCTGCTGACCCGGATTCAATGAGTTGGTTGATCGCGGTTCGTCTTTCAGGCGGGCCAAGAGCGATAAGTCGCCACCGCTGGTTCCCGCATTATGGTTCAAATGGGCTGGAGGTCGATCGAATCCTTGCTTCAGCACTTACAAGGAGGGCTCCGACTGATCATCCGGTACCACTACAACGTTATCGCAATTGAAGCACTCGAGCGTTCGTGCGCTCAAGTTCACGCCGGTCGATTTGATCCGGACAAGCATCGGGGCACGGCAATTTGGGCAGGGATGAAAATCAATTTTGTCGGATGTGAAGCAAAAGAGCCAGTCCGACGCAGACATATTGCTCTCCTTCGATCAATCCAACCGCAAAGTCGTTCCAAATCGGTGTTAGTGGCGGCCTCAAGTTTGCCGGGGGCCGCTCGATCGGTGTGGGAGCGCCACAACAGTCTTAACGGAAAGGGCGGTCCGTCGGACCGCCCCACCTATTACGCGGTCCTTTCACATCTTGTGAGCGTTGGCATGATGTTTCGCAGATATGCGCTTCACTGGCGCGGTCGCGTACCAGCCGCCGCGTGTCGATGCCAAAGCACTCGCCGTCGAACGGTCATGGGATCCAACACCCAGGCTCTGGTAAAAGGCCGCATTGCCGGGCTCCTGGACAGCTTGCTGTGCAAATACCGGGGTTACGATCACTGTTGATAGAATTGCAGCCACGCTGAGAAGTTTGAAGTTAGCCATAGTCGAAGCCCTCCACGTTGTGACCCAGGCGCATCATGCGCGGGCTCTCTGATGGAGAGACTTGAATCTATTTTATGATATTCCCGAGCACGCGAAATCGTGAAGCCGCGTTCAGGCTGTCGGCGTCCTTGCGCACTGATTGCCGTCGATGCCACTCGGGAGCTGGTTATGCGCACCTGCGATGTTTGTGCTTTGACTCGCGTGAACTGCACGAAGGTCAGCTTGCTCATGAATATATTGTCGTCCCGAACAATATACATTCCCGGACGGCAATAAAGCCCGCATGTCGGCTTGGTCTATGACAGGCGGCGAGGTAGAGTCAGCTCAGCATCATTCGAGGCGATCAGATTCAGGTCCGACAGTTTGAGATTGGAATGGTCATGAAGTCCTTGACGGCGTTACTCGCAGCGATTTTCCTGCTCGCGGGACTTGGAGCAAGCGACGCGGCGGTGCGGATTGTGGAGGACGGTGGCGGCCGAATGGGAGCCTACGTCGATAAATATCAGGGCGTGCGTGGTTCGGGCGAGATGGTGATCATCGATGGTTATTGTGCCTCGGCCTGCACCATCGTTCTTGGCGCGGTTCCTCATGACAAGATATGCGTGACCTCCCGCGCCCGGCTCGGATTTCACGCCGCCTGGGATCCCGGTTCGAAAGGTCGTAGAATTACCAATCCGGAAGCAACACAGACTCTTTATTCCATGTATCCATTTGAGGTCCGGCACTGGATAGACCAGCGTGGGGGGCTGACCCCACACATGATTTTCCTGAGCGGTCGCGAGCTCACGGCCATGTATCGCCCATGCTACCTCGATTCACACGCCTCGTCGCACTGAAGCCGCGCCCTCATCGTGTGCGCCGTTGGCAGTCAGCTACCGCAGGCAAGACGCTTTCGGATTTCATCCAGCGCGTCAAATCGGGCACGGCTCACTTGACTTTCGGTTTGAGGAGCTCTTGCGAACGCGCGGAGCTCATGTTGGCCTTGGTGACAAGGGTCACCCCAGTATCGACATTGGCCGACACATGCTCGCCCTTCGAGGCGGCGAGCGCAGTCTTGACGCCGTCATAACCCATGCGGAATGGATCCTCCAAGACGAGCCCGGCGATCACGTCGTCCTGCAGGAGTTTGACGAGCTTTTCGTCTGAGCCTACGCCGACGATATTGATCTTGTCGTCCGATTTCTTTTCGGCCACGGCTTGCGCCACGGCCAGCGTCATGATCGGATCCGAAACGAACACGCCGCGCAGGTCCGCTGTGTTGGCGATGAGGTCCTTCATCATGTTGAGGGCAGTCGCCGGCTTGCCGTCAGCGACTTTATCGGCAGTGATATCCAGTGCCCGATATTTCGCAGCGACCACCTCCTTAAAGCCCTTGGCGCGCTGATCGAGCGACGCAACTCCGGGCATGGAGGTGATCATCACGATATCGCCTTCAGTGTCTGCATAGGACGTCGTGATTGCCACGGCGAGAGCGTCTGCGGCGACGCGACCCGCATTCACATTGTCGGTCGCCAAGAGCGAGCTCATAGCCTTGGTATCGGCGGCGGAATCGATGCCGATGATCTTGACCTTTTTGGCGGCCTCATCGATCGGCTTTCCGAGCGCGGCAAATTGCGCGGGCGCGAGCACGATCGCCGCGGGATTTGATGAAACAGCCTTCTCGAGTATGCCGATTTGTCCGCTTACGTCGGATTCGGATTGCGCGCCGAGCTCGACAACGTTGACGCCAAGATCTTGACCGGCCTTACGCGCGCCGGCTAACACGGCTTGCCAATAGGGCGACGTCGTATCTTTGACGATGACCGGAATTGTAGGCTTTGTCTGCGCGAATGCGGGCACCCCGAACGCAATGCTGGCAATGATGCCAACCCCCACCATAAGCTTTTTCATGATCTTCCTCCTAGTATAGAGGCACAGCGGCCCCACTTGAATGTGCAATCGCCGGTCGGTCATTGCACTGCTGCTTAAATGTTGAAATTCGATCCGAACGGTCAGTTCGCGCGCTTGTGTTGGTTGCACGGTGCCGTGTCACCAACACCCGGCTCTTCTCCAAGGAGATGACGAAGAGCCAAGCGCCGGTGACACGGCTGCCGTGCCACTGAGAAAAGGATTCTTCCCCAAGGAGAGGATGAAGAATCAAATGTCGGTGACACGACATCGGCTCAGCTCGCTGCCAATGGCTGATCGGTGACCGCAAGCAATTCTTGGCCCTGAGTGTAGACGACAGTCCTGATGCCAAGGACGGAGCGCAGCTTTTCGGCCGGAACGACCAACGGCAGCGGCGCGGGAGCCGTGCCCGGCGCCGGCTGCGGAAAGGCCGTTGACCTGGCTGTGTGGAAGTTGACGTTGCCTTCGACTTTCTGCATCAACTGATGAATATGACCATTGAGTACTGTCACCGACCCAAAACGCTTCAGCATCGATAGCGCTTGCTCCGAATCGTCGGTGCCCCAGCCCCAATCCTTGGATATGGTCCACAATGGGATGTGAGCGAAGACGACAATTGGCGTGGAGGCGGAAAGGCCCTTCACATCATCAGCGAGCCAAGCCAGCTGCTCGGGCCCGAGCATGCCCATGCCGCCGGCCTGGAGGTTCATCACGTTGTTGAGGCCGATGAAATGGACACCGTTCTGGTTGAAGGAATACCAGCCTGTGCCCTTGGTGTTCTTGCCGTAGCGCTCGAGATAGGATTTGAGCGGCACTTCGTCGAGGTTATCGTGCTCGCCCGGCACGTAGTGCACGTCGAGGCCCACGCTGCCGATGACCTGCGCAGCGTCGTCGAATTCTTTTGGCTTCGACAAATGGGTGATGTCACCGGTATGCAGCATGAAGGCTGGCTTGTTGGGCAGAGCCTTAACCTTGGCGATGGCTTCCTGTAGGGTGCCGAGCGCATTGGGATTGGCTTTCTTGTCGAAGCCGACATGGCTGTCGGAAATCTGCAAGAAGGTGAAGCCGGCTTCCGCAGCCTGCGCCGATCCCATCAGGTTGGATTTCGGAACGCCGCCGGTAACCGTCCATAAAACGCCGGTGCCAGCCCAGAGCATGCATTCGAGAGTGTGACGACGACTGATGCCATCTCGATGATTGTCGTGATCATCCGTCATATGGACTTCCTCTTTTGGTTACGACCAGCAACTAAGCCAGCCAGATAAGGACTGGACCGAAGATGTGGGCGGATAATTCCCGCGCGGAGTGTGCCTGGATGTTTTTTGATTCTGCGGGTGATCTGAGGCAAACCTCTGCGCCGGTGCTTCGGGATTATGAAGTCGCGTTCAAGCGTCTTTGCGCGCGAATATACTATCGACCTAAACAATATACATTTTTGGCGGCGCTTAAGCCCGAATGGCGGCTTGGTCTGTGTGCGCGTTTTGCTTTCGCGAGACGAATCAAAAATATATTTTACCCGATCGGGAATTGCCGAACTCGAACGTGAGTCTCCCTGCCAGGGTCATCATCCTGAGGATCCGTGATCTTGGTGGAGTCGCGGATAGTTGCGCCGCGCGCTATTTTTGGGGGACGCTCGTGAAAAGGATTTTAATTTCTGCAGCGACCGCCGTAGCGTTCGCAACGGCGGGCCATGCCGATGAACTTTCGGATATCCAGGCCCAGTCCAAAGAGCTCCGCGAGCAAAACCAGGCGCTGACAAAACGAATCGCAGATCTCGAAAGGCGGCAGCGTAAGCTTGAAGCGCAGCCGGCAAAGCAGCCCGCTGCCACGGCACGATCATCGAATCCGGCAGATTCGATGGCCGCCGACTTCGCCTACAAAGCGGAATACAAAAAGGCCCCGGTAGATGACAGCCTGACTTGGCACGGCATTACTCTGTATGGCCTGGTTGACATGGGCGTCACCTATCAAAATCACGGCGCTCCCTTGAGCAACACTGCCGGGCTAGGACTGAACTATCTGATCTCAAAGAACAGCAACGGCTCTTATTTCGGGGTCGGCCCGAATGCGCTGAGTTCGTCGTTTGTCGGCCTTAAGGGAAACCAGGAAATTGCGGATGGTCTATCGGCCATATTCAATCTTCAGACCGGATTTAATCCGCAGTCCGGTAAGCTTTCCGACGGCCTCGGGTCCATTGTGCAAAACAACGGACTGGCGATTGGCCAGCAGAACTCGTTCGCCGATTCTGCGAAGGACGGCCAAGCGTTCAACGTAGCGGCCTATGCGGGCCTTAGCTCGCCGATATATGGAACGCTGACTTACGGTCGGCAAAATGCCCTAACTTCGGATGGCGTAGTCAATTATGATCCCATGAGCAATTCTGGCGCTTTCTCCCTGATCGGCTTCCAGGGAGCTACCGGCGGCGCGGGCGACACTGAGAATCGTATCTTCGACAATTCGTTCAAATATGCTGTGAGTTTCGGCGCTTTCCGTGCCGCGGTGGAGACCCAGATTAGATCTGGCGCCTTCAGCGCCCCAGGCAATGCTGTCGAGGGACAAATCGGCGCGGACTATGCGGGCTTGTCAGTCGACGCGATCTTCAGTCACGTCACGGATGCGGTTTCGTCAGCCCCGCTCAGTACTGCGCAGATCACAGCCGCGGCCAACTTGGGTATAAACCAGGGGGCGGGACTTGTTTCGGGAACTGTCTCCGACAACACCAGCGTTATGCTTCTTGCCAAATACGCCATCGGGCCGGTCAAGCTCTATGGCGGCTATGAGCACATGCAATTCGCAAATCCGAATAATCCGTTGGCGCCCGGCAGCTTCATCACGGGTGGTTATTCGCTCGGCGCCGCTAACAACGCCAATTTTACCACCGATAAGGTCCTCCAGGTATTTTGGGGTGGCGCGAGATATGCGGTCAGGCCCGACGTCGACCTGAGTGTCGCCTATTACCACGAAGAGCAGAACAGCTTTCAGTCCGGCGCTGTGAACGTGGGAGGTGTCTGTACAACTAGTGCCTTTGCGTCATGCAGCGGACAGCTGGACGCGGTTTCCTTCGTCGCGGACTACAGATTTGCGAGGCGCTTCGACGCCTATGCAGGCATCATGTGGTCGCAAGTTTCGAATGGTCTTGCAAACGGCTTCCTGCAAAGATCCTCGATCGATCCGACCGTTGGCTTGCGCTTCCAGTTTTGAAGCGAAACTGGGTCAATACAACGTCTCGCAACTGAGCGCCGGCCCCGGCCGGCTCCTCCTGCTTGAAGCGAGTCATCGATGACCCGGAGAGTGGAAGTCCCGCCCAGCTTCTGAATTCTGGCGGATTGTATTGGCTCGGTCCAAATCGGCAGCTGGATTTTCACGTAAGCCTGGGGCTCAACCATAACGCGCCGCCCAGTTACATTGTTGGGGGTCGGATATTCAGTGCGTTTTGATGAGCTGTTCTGGGTCAGGTGAAGCGCCTCCATATCCCCGCGCAATTGGAGGAAAGCGATCGCCTATCCCGGCTGCCTCACGTTGAGATCGACAGGATGATCCGAAATTCGCCAGCATATCGAACTGCAACCCTTATCCAGCTTGACGTCGTCCCAGCGGCCTAGCAGGAGCGCTGCCGTACTGTCCGAGCCGCGCCGCTGTACCAGCGGCGAGTTGCAGCAGAACGCCGAGCGCCCACCCGAAACCGATCCCAACATTCCAAATGGCAGGTGGGGTCTCGTCAAAGATGATCATATAGACCGATACGAGCGCTGCTACAGCCGCGACTAATGTGCCGGTGGCGCTTGCCAGCGCTATCGGGTTCGTCTTCGGACCTGAGCCGGGGTTGAAAAAAGTACTGCTAGAACACAGCGAGGGAATGTTAGTTCCCAGATAGAAGCCGAGAGAGCCATACAGCATCGCGGAGAAAAGAGCTCCCAAAGAGTTGATTTCCTCGATATCTGCTTTAGGGCCTGTCGTCATTTAGAGGATTCGCAAATCATCTGAAGCGTGATTCATAGGGGAGCCTTCTTTTTGGGGGCTTTGCGATGAAGCGCTACGGATTGCGCGACGATCAGTTTGCGCGGATTGAGACTCTTCTGCCGGGTCGTCCCGGCACGGTTGGCCGCAGCAGCGAACTGGGCAACCGCCTGTTTGTCGAGGCGGTGATCTGGAAATTCCGCTCAGGCGCTCCGTGGCGGGATTTGCCGGAGCGCTTCGGCGACTGGAAGAACATCCACAAGCGCTTTTCACGCTGGGCCGCGAGCGGGGTTTGGGAGAGTCTTTTCACGACCTTGGCCGATGATCCCGATAACGAATATGCGATGATCGACGCCACCATCGTCAGGGCGCACCAGCACAGCGCGGGAGCCCGTAAAAAGGGGGCTACGACCAAGCCATCGGGCGCTCGCGCGGCGGCCTCACGACGAAAATCCACGTGATCGTCGACGCCCTTGGCAATCCATTGGCGCTCAGCCTCACCGGGGGCAACGCTCACGACATCACGCAAGCGGAACCGTTAGCAGCCCAAGTCGAGCCCGAAGCCCTTCTCGGCGACAAGGGATATGATGCCGACAGCTTCATCACCAGCCTTGAGGTACGCGCCATCAAGGTTGTCATTCCGCCAAGATCAACCCGCAAGGTCAAACGGGCCTGCGACTTCGCACTCTACGCCGAGCGCAATCTTGTCGAGCGATTCTTCAATACCATCAAGCACTATCGAGGCATCGCGACACGCTACGAAAAGACCGCGCGCAACTTCCTTGCCGGACTGCATCTGGTCTGCGCACTCGCTTGGCTCAAATGACGACAGGCCCTAGTTTCGCTGCGCTGGCGGTTACGAAATCGGGCTGCGCACCCCCCCAAAGAGGCGGCCCGTGCACGGCCCCGTCACCCCCCACTGAGCTGACGCAATGGCGGGGCCGTGCTTTTGATTCTTCGCGGTTACGGGCAGGGATGCCGATAGCCGGCATTGCCGAGATAGGTTTGCAAGGCCGGATCGTAGGAGCGATAGCGCTGCGCGCAGTAGGCCGCGGAGTCCT
>JBATYU010000217.1:0-2206 GCA_049674245.1 Bradyrhizobium sp.
GCTCAGGGATCATGAGGTGGTGCTGACCTTCGATGACGGGCCGCTGCCCCGCAACAGCAACCAGGTGTTGCAGATCCTCGCAGATCAATGCGTGAAAGCGACCTTCTTCACCATCGGCCAGCAGGCCCGGGCCAATCCGGAAGGCGTACGCAAGCTTGCCGCCGCCGGGCACACCATCGGCAGCCATACCCAGGATCACCCCCTGACCATGGATCACGTGCCGGTCGAAAAAGCCAGGCAGGAGATCGACGACGGGATTGCGTCGGTGTCGACCGCGCTCAGCGATCCCACTGCGCTTGCGCCGTTCTTCCGGATTCCGGGCCTGCTCCGCGCCGAGGGCGTCGAAGAATATCTGGCGTCGCGCGGCATCCAGGTCTGGAGCGCGGATTTTCTGGCCGACGACTGGCACCACATCTCTTCGTCGCGCGTCTATGATCTTGCGATCAAGCGGCTCGAGGAGAAGGGCAAGGGCATCCTGCTGCTCCACGACATCCAGGCGCGCACGGTGGCAGCCCTGCCAAGAATCCTGCACGAGATGAAGGTGCGCGGCTATCACATCGTGCACGTGGTGCCGGCGACGCTGCAACAACCGGCGACGCCGACCGAGCCGCCGCAATGGCAATTGCATCCGCCATCGGAGAGCGTGCCGATCGCGCATTGGCCCAAAATTCCCAATTTCGTTTTTGCCGAGGCGAAAGCGTTCGCAGCGCCCGTGCTGCCAAGTTTCGACGCGCCAGATGGCGCGCTGTATCTTTCCGCCGAGCCGTTCAATCGCGCAAGGCGGCTTGCACAAGACGTGCCGCTGCCGCGCGAGGCGCCCTGGCCGCGACAAACCGGGCTGCCGGTGCAGAACGCCGCCATCACCTTACCGGTGCCGGAAGAGAGACTGTTCGAGGTGCCGAGCGACGCGCGTGCCGCGTTCGAGTCATTGCCACCGCGTCGGGCCGAAATTGCGGCCGAACCCGAAGTGGAGGGTCAGTCAAGACAAGCGTCGACCGAAACGAGCCGCTCGGAACGCGCAATTCCCGCGGCTATCGGCAAACACGGTCGAGGTGCAAAATCGCGTGTCGCCCACGGTGCGCACCAAACCACTCGCCTCGCACATGGCGGCCGCGCCGCGTCGAAACATCAAGCCCATACCGGCAAGCCGGCGCGGCGGCCGGTTCGCGTTGCGAGCTTGAAGAAGCGCTAAGCCTGTGGAGTTCTAGACTAATCGAGTTCGAACGCCGAGCTGTAGTCCTGATTGAGCGCGCTATCCTGCTCGGATTTCTTGAGCACGCAATTGCCGACCACCAAGACATCGAGCTCGTTGCCCATGAAGCAGCGGAAGGCATCTTCCGGCGTGCACACGATCGGCTCGCCGCGGACATTGAAGCTGGTATTGACGAGCACGGGGCATCCGCTCAGCGCCTTGAACTGCCGCAATAGCCGATGGAACAGCGGATTGGTGTCCGCACTCACGGTCTGGATGCGGGCGGAATAGTCGACATGGGTCACGGCGGGGATTTCCGACCGCGAAACGTTCAATTTGTCGATCCCGAACAGCGCGTGCTCTTGCGCGCTCATGGCGCGTCGCTTGTCGTCCCTGACGTCGGCGACGATCAGCATGTAAGGGCTGTCCGAATCGAGTTCGAACCAATCCGAAACATCCTCGCGCAGCACCGCCGGGGCAAAGGGGCGAAAGCTCTCGCGGTATTTGACCTTGAGGTTGAGGTTCTTCTGCATGGCGGGCGAACGGGGATCGCCGAGGATCGAGCGCGCGCCGAGCGAGCGCGGACCGAATTCCATCCGCCCCTGAAACCAGCCGACGGCCAATTGATCGGACAGCGCCTTCGCAGTTGCCTCGACCATCTTCTCTTCGGCCAAAACCGCGAAGCGCGCGCCGGCGGCGCCAAGCCTTCGCTCGATCTCGCCTTGCGAAAATTCCGGACCGAGAAACGCGCCGGACATGGCGTCACTGGCCACAACGCTGCGCGGCTCGCCCTTGAACTGATGGAAAGCGGCTAGCGCGGCGCCCACCGCGCCGCCAGCATCCCCTGCCGCCGGCTGAATCCAGAGCGAAGCGAATTTGCCGTCGCGCAGCACCTTGCCGTTGGCGACGCAATTGAGCGCCACGCCGCCCGCAAGGCAGAGGTTGCGGGCGCCGGTCTTGCTGGCGAGGCTGCGCGTCAGCCGCAGCACCGCCTCGTCGAGCACCGCCTGGATC
>JBATYU010000218.1:0-6121 GCA_049674245.1 Bradyrhizobium sp.
CAGGCGAAGTACATCGATTTGCTGCCGAGCTACAACACCATTGCCTACCGGGAAGGTCAGGCGCGCTTGACCGGTGATGGCGTGAGCTTGAACGGGGATACGATCAGGGCCGGCAAGGTCATCATCGCAACCGGCGCCAGGTCGGGGCTGCCGTCGATCCTCGGAATCGAAAACGTTTCGTATCTGACGAGCACAACAGCGCTCGAGCTCGAACAACTGCCGAAGTCGCTGCTGGTGATCGGTGGCGGCTACATTGGCTGCGAGCTCAGCCAGATGTTCGCGCGCGCCGGCGTCAACGTGACGATCGCGGTACGCCGCCGCCTGTTGCCGGATGCCGAGCCGGAAATCAGCCAAGCCCTCACCGAATATTTCACCGAGGAAGGCATCACCGTCCGCGACGGGCTCGCCTATCGCGACATTCGGCAAGTGCCGGAGGGTATCGCGCTCGCGGTTTCGGTCCATGGCCGCACCGAGACGATCACGGCCGAGCGCATCCTGGTCGCGACCGGACGCAAGCCCAACACCGAGGGTTTCGGCCTTGCGGAAGCCGGTAGCGCGCTGTTGCCCAACGGCGGTATCAACGTTGACGATCGGATGCGCACCTCGACGCTTGGAGTCTATGCCGCCGGCGACGTCACGGGACGCGACCAGTTCGTCTACACGGCGGCCTATGGCGGGCGGATTGCGGCGGAGAACGCCCTCAACGGCAACAGCAAGCGATACGACGCCACTGCCATGCCAGCGGTGGTGTTCACTGATCCGCAGGTTGCCAGCGTTGGATTGACGGAAGCCGAGGCCGGTGCTCAGGGCATTAAGGTGAAAACCTCCACTCTCAGGCTGAGCCATGTACCGCGCGCGTTGGCTGCGCGCGACACGCGCGGGCTCATCAAGCTTGTTGCCGAGTCGAATAGTGGAAGGCTTCTCGGTGCTCACATCCTCGCCCCCGAAGGAGCCGATAGCATTCAGACTGCAGCGCTTGCGATCAAATGCGGACTTAACGTCGAGCAGCTTGCCGAAACGATCTTTCCCTACCTCACGACGGTGGAAGGACTAAAGCTCGCTGCCCAGACTTTCACAAAGGATGTGGCAAGACTCTCCTGCTGCGCGTAACACGCCGCGGCCAGAGCTTGAATTGTGGGCAGTCCTCGTGACCCTCTCACGTGTGCAGCGAGTAGTGCGTTCCCTCGTCATCACCGGTAGCGTCATGATAGCCGCCAGAGCCCTGGCAACTCCTCAGCAGGTTGCTGAATCGTCTCTACATGGCTTGCCGTCTCATCCGAAATGGATTCCGGAGGAAGAGCCACTGTTTGGCAGTTATCTCGCCAGCGGCGATGGTGAGGCCAGCGGTGCGTTTAGCGGCCACATTTTCTGGGATTTGTACGAGGATCAGTTACGAAACGACCGACACTCCGCGTTTTTTCGCCGCTTTATCGAGCGTGATGGAAGCCGATACCCGTTCCAGATCATCGGCATATACACACAAGCATCGGCGGACCCGCAGCGGTGGCGGATCTCCGGCGTCATCACCTTTGCCGACAAAACCGCGCTTGGAACGGCACATGAGCCGTTTACCGGCACACGGGACTCCGGCACCCGCACCTCTCACTTTACGATCTGGGCGGACCGCGACTCCCGATGAAATGACCGAATTCGATGATCGCTCGGTCAAGGCTCTCGAAAAAAGGAGTTTAGAGAATGACGCTGATGACCAAGGTTCCCACACTGGACGAGTACTGGCAGCAGTTGGAGCCTCATCTGCCACCCTTCTCGCCGGAGGAGCGGCGGGTCGCGCTCGCGCTATGCCAGGAAGTCGCAAAGGGTCGGCCGGTTGATGAGGCGCAGTTGGGCCGGGCCCTTGGAATTTCAGCCACCGAAAGCCGAGTGATTCTCGAGCGACCCTCGATCAAATGTTGGGTCTATCGCGACGAACTCGGGCGCGTGCTCGGCTTCGGCGGACTGGCGGCAGCACTTATGCATCATCGCTTCGAGGTCGACGGTCGCATGTTGTCGACGTGGTGTGCCTGGGACAGCCTGTTCATTCCCGAGATCCTTGGGCGCCCGGCGCGGGTGGCGTCGCCCGATCCGGAAAGCGGCGAGCTTGTGCGCTTGGTCGTGACACCGGAGCGGATCGAGTCCGTCGAGCCTGCCGGAGCCGTCGTCTCCTTCATCATGCCCGACGCGCAGGCCTTCGGCTCGTCCAACGCCAACGTCATTACGAAGTTTTGTCACTTCATCTTTTTCTTCGCGTCGCGATCATCGGGTGAGCGCTGGGTCGCCAAGCATCCGGACACATTTCTATGCTCCCTCGACGATGCTTTCGTCCTGGCGAAGCGACACAACGCCAGAAACTTCGGGCCGGAGTTGGCGCTTCACGCACAATCGCAAGCACGCGCCACGTAGGTGCTTCGTATTTTCGATGGCGAAATTAGTCGACCGGCTGCCCGTGCCTCCAAAGGTAGGCCCCATCATGCAGTGAGTTCAGTGGCTGATTTTGCGCCTAGGGCTGCATCTTCAACCTTCAAGACCCGTTTACAAGGCGGAGTGCCCACCCCGCCGATGGCATATCAAATGGCGGCCGGCACCCACTCCCTGTGCCGTCAGAACGACCTTTGGGCAATGATAGAGGTCAAAAGGGCGATGAGATGCTTCACGAGGTCCTGAGAAAAGTCTTTCTGCTTACCTGGCTTGTTGAGCAGTCCCCTCTTCTTCGATGAGACTCTCCGCGAAAAAAAAAGATGTTTCGAAAGGGATCACAGATGTGAAATTGTTTGAAGCCCCAGGGCTGCGCCTTGACCTTAGACGAAGCAATCACATTGACTGCTAGGTACTCCTCGTACAACGCCTCGATCTCACTCACTCTGATCCAGAACGCCCCGTGGCCAGTCGGAGGCTCGTTAGAGGGGTGGAGATGGAGCTGCACCCCATCTCGTTCAACGATCATAAACCCCTCCTCCTGATGTGTGCAGGCAAAGCCGATTCGCCCATAAAAGGCCCGGGTTGGCTCCGCATTTCCCACGGCGATGCGAGGAACGATTGCATGAAGGATTGGCTTGCTCGTTGGTGTGGCTGCCATGTGTTGCTGTTCCTTTCTTACCTGCAAAAAGGACAAAGGCGAGTTACTGCATGTCCGCAGAGCAAAGGAACTCGACAAGAATAAGACTGTTTGTCTGTCTTCGCGTGCGAATGCGCAACGACGATGACGATGTTTTTGGACGGCTCGGTCATTGCATCCCGTCGAGGTAGAAGCTTTCTGGAGTCACCTAGCGAATGCTCTCTGGCAGCCGAAGGAAACTGCGCACCAGGTAATCGACCGAGAATCGCCCCGGTCCCCACGCCATGATGCCGAGCGCCATCGCCGCCCAAGTGAGGTGGATCGGCCAGCCGTCGGGCACGGTGAGTTCGACGATCAGCGTCATTAACAACAGGCCGAGCGCGGCGAAGCGCGTCGCAAGGCCCAGCACCAGCAGCACCGGAAACGTGATTTCGCCGCAGCCGGAAAGGAATGCCATCACCGCCGGCACCGGATAGTGATAGGGCCCGCCCGGCAGATGCAGCATGAACTCGTCGGTGAACAGCGTCACCGCGGTGTCGCTGAGCTGGAGAAAGCCGGTCCATTTCAGGATGCCGGATTTCCAGAACGGCACCGCCAGCGCCACGCGCATCACGAGCTGCACCAGCGACGGCACTGCCACTCTTTGCACGAGCTGGCTCGCCTTGTCCGCGAGCAGTCCGGCCGTGCGCACGGGCTCGCGGCGCGCGGCGTACTGATCCATGACCATCATGCGTCTCCAAAGGTAATGGCGGCAAACGCGCCCGCCTCGATCAAGCCGGCGATGTTGGCGGCTATGTCGAAAGCGGGAGAGGCCTGCAGCGCAGACGCCGCCGCCTCGCCAAGCGATTGCCCCGTCATCAGGTTCAAGAAAAAAACAGCGCCGCCGGTCGGCAGGTGCCGCACCACGACATCGAGATCAGGTCGCGTGATCAGTGCGTCTTCTGGCGACGACGCGTCGATGCGGCCTACCTCCTCTCCGCTGCGGTTGGCCGCGAAGATCGTCACCACCGAGAATGGCGATCGGACGATCCGCGTCGCGGGATGCGCGATGAAGACGAGATCGGCGAGGTGCTCGGGCGCAACCGCAGCCAGCGTCTCGGCAGAGAGCGGCGCAGCGTCTTCGGCGTGATAGACATCGAGCCAGGCCCGCTCGAGGCGCGCGATGTCGGCAAGCCAGGGCATCGATTGGGCGTATCCGTACTGCGCGATGAAGGCGGGAAAATCCCGGCCGTATTCGAACAGCAACGGCGATGTCGGTGGTGTCTCGCGGATATGGAAGCGCGCCATGGCGCGGAAGAAATCGACGCCAGTGATACGCTGCACGGCGGGATAAACCGCCACCAGTGCGTCGATCAGGCTGACCGTGACGTTGTTGCGGTACAGGTTGTAGCGCTTGACGGCGCCCTTGCCCGCCGGGCCGGCGACGATCGCGGGCGTCTCGAGTTCGGGATCGACCAGCGCCGCAGCGAACGCCGCCGCATACGAAGGCTGTCGTTCATGCGGCTGCATGACGGTCCTCCACGATGGTGTGCCAGCGGTCGAGGATCGCCTGCGCCGCGGCGGCCTCGGCTTTGAGGATCGGCCAATCCGGAATGTTGCTGTCCCACTCGACCAGCGTCGGAATTGGCCCGCATAGGGCGATCACGATCTCGTACAGCTTCCACACGGCATTCGCGACCGGGCCGTCATGGCTGTCGATCAGGAGCGGATACCCCTCGTCATCGACTTGTTCGGCATGACCGGCGAGATGAATCTCGCCGACATGCGACAGCGGAAAGTCAGCGAGATATTCGCGGGCCGAGAAGCCGTGATTGGTGGCGGAGACGAAGACGTTGTTGATGTCGAGCAAGAGGCCGCATCCGGTACGCCGCACGATCGCGCGGATGAAATCCGTCTCACTCATCGTCGACTCGCGGAATGCGACATAGGTCGACGGGTTTTCCAGCAGCAGCGGCCGGCGGATCGCCTCTTGCACCTCGTCGATGTGATCGCAGACCCGCCCCAACGTCGCCGCGGTATAAGGCAGCGGCAGAAGGTCATTAAAATAGGTGTTCTCATGCGTCGACCAGGCGAGATGCTCGGAGACCAACGCCGGTTCGTAGCGTTCGACGAGATGATTGAAACGCTTCAGATGTGCCTGGTCGAGCGGCCGCTCGCCGCCTATCGACATACACACGCCATGCAGCGAGAGCGGATGGGCGAGCCGGATCGCTTCGAGCGCCCGGTGCGGTGGGCCGCCGGCACCCATGTAGTTCTCGGCATGGACTTCGAAAAAGCCGCGCTGTGCGCCTTCGGCAAGGATCGCGGCGAGATGCTCGTGCTTGAAGCTGGTGCCGGCGAGGCCGCCGATCGGCAGCGCCGGAAAGCGAGGAGCAACAGCCGCAGCGGGGGTTGGCTTGATCACCGCATTCATGTCGTCTCTCCGCTTTCCGGTAATTGTCGTTCGTTCTTCGCGATGGGATCAGACCGGCTTAAGCGAGCCGTGCTTGCCGCCCGGCAGCTCGATGTTGGCGCAGGTGCCGCCCTGGACGAACTTCCAGGCGTTGCCCTGGAAGTCGGTAGTCGACGTTCCCTGGCAGGTTGTGCCCGGGCCCGCGGCGCAATCGTTCTGGCCCTTCAGCGCCACGCCAAAGCATTTCTCCTTGTGGGCGGCGACCGCCGCATCCCCCTCGGCCTTGGTCAGCGGGGCGGCGGAAGCGATGGTCGCAAGCGCCGTCGTGACGGCGCCGGCAAGGATCAGGGAACTGATAAGATTCTTCGCAGACATTCGGATCTTCTCCTGTTGAGAGTTGGCATCGCCTGCTTGGCGAAGGCACATGGTCTCGTTCGTCCCGCACAAAGCCGCCGTTACCTGGCACCTCTCACGAGTCCGTGAAACCACTGCGGTGTCGTGCACAATCGCCGCACCGCGCGTGCCGCCAGATACAGGAAAGCCGAGGAACATCTCCAATGCTTTGTCCCTATCGGGACGTTAGCCAAACGGCATTGGAGGCCGCCGACATCAGCCTGGATCTTTCAGGCCGGCGTTGGGAGAAGTAACGTGAATCGGAATTCCGGCGTATATTCAAT
>JBATYU010000219.1:0-7714 GCA_049674245.1 Bradyrhizobium sp.
CGCGTGGAACAAAGACCGAAATGACAGGGAGACGACAAAGAGAGTCACTATTGAGGACACATACAGTCCACCGAACCAAATCAACCTTCTTCGACGACCGCTCATGTTTCCCATCCCGTTTCGGGCGTCTTGCCGCGGAAAACCCGATAGGCGAAGGCGGAATAAGCGAGCACGACCGGCGTGACGATGGCAGCCCCAATCAGCAGAAAGACGTGGCTGAGGCTTGCAGATGCGGCCTGCCACAGGGTCAGGCGAAACGGCACGATGTCCGGAAAGATCGTGATGCCGAGGCCTGCGACCCCGAGAACAAACAGGACGAGCCCGAGAAGAAACGGGCGGAGAGCCGAAGGCCCACCGATCGCCAGCATGAGTACTGCGGCGTCGCAAAGGAACAGAAGGCCGATGATCGCCAACACCACCGGATGCGACGTCCAAGCATCCGCCACGGCGGGCTGGACGAGGACTGCGGCAGCGCATGTAGCGACCGCCAAGGCCACGAATAGCGGCGTCGTGCGTCGGAGGCTACGCTCTGCGAACCTGCGCAAGTCACGGGTCGCCTTCAGGTGCAGCCACCCTGCTCCGAGGACCATGTATCCCATCATCACCGATACCGCGACGAGAAGGGAAAATGGGCGAAACACTTCGAAGACGCTACCGCTGAAGCGCTCGCCGTCGATGGCGACGCCCTGGATGAGACCGCCAACGATACAGCCCTGCATGAGCGCGGCAACGATGGAGCCGAGGCCGAATGCAACGTCCCAGGCCCAGCGGCCCTTCTTGACCTGATAGCGGAATTCGAAGGAGACGCCGCGTAGGCCCAGTGCCAGCAGCATCGCGATCAGCGGCAGGTAGAAAGCCGGCAGCAGGATGCCGTATGCAATCGGGAAGGCCGCGAGCAGCGCTACCCCGGCCATGATTAGCCACGTCTCATTGCCGTCCCAGGTCGGCGTGATCGAATCAACCATGCGGTCGCGCAGCTCTTCGTCACGCCGGACAAGGAGCAAGGCACCGACGCCGAGGTCGAAGCCGTCGAGCATCACATAGAGCGCGAGCGCAAAGGCAGCAAACAGAGCGGAGAGCAGCGGAAGATCCATGGCCATTACTCCGCAGGAACTGGGCTGCCCCCAACCGGGGCATTCAGCACACGGGGTTTCAGCGCCTGTTTCAGGGAACCCGAGGCTTCAGCCTGCGCGGGCGCGCCCTGCGGGCCACGGCGGATCATCCGGAGGGCAAACAGCACAAAAGCGGTCAGGAATAACGCGTAAATGCAGATGAAGGCGATCAGGCTCGACAGCAACGCCTCGGCCGGCACCGGCGAGACGGCATCAATGGTCCGGAGAACACCGTAGATCACCCACGGCTGACGGCCGGTCTCGGCGAGATACCATCCGCCAAGCGTCGCGACGATGCCTGAAGGAGTCATTACGACTAGAGCGCGCAGAAACCAGCGATTGGCAAACAAGCGTCCCTGCCAGCGCAGCCAGAGCGATGCGACGGCAACGCCGAACATAATGATCGCGATGCCGTACATCACCCGGAAGCCGTAGAACACCCAGCCCATCTGCGGCTGACGGTCGACCGGCGTGTTCTTCAACCCGTCGACGCGGCCATCAAGGCTGTGGGTCAGCCAGATGCTGCCGAGAAGAGGCATCCCGAGCGCGAAGCGATTGCGCTGATGCTCCTGGTCCGGAACGATGATCCAGTAATAGGGCGCGGGCGATTCCGACTGCTTTTCCCAAAAGCCCTCGGCCGCCTGCATTTTGGACGGCTGAAACTCGACCATCTTGCCGTACAGGATATCGCCGAGAAACACCTGGACGGAGATAAGCACCGCAGCAAAGGCCGTGCCCATAGACACGGTCCGGCGCCCAAATGCGAGGTGCTCACCACGCAACAGGTACCAGGCCCCCACGCCCGCGACTAGAAACGCGCCGGAGATATAGGCGGCACAAATCATATGCGGCAGACGGAATAGCCAGGACGGGTTGATGACCACCTTGAGCCAGTCAGTTACCACCACGTGGCCGTTCACGACGTCGATACCATCCGGCGTTTGCATCCAGCTATTGGCCGAGAGAATCCATGAAGCCGACAGCAATGTCCCGAGCGCCACCATGCAGGTAGCCAGGAAGTGAAGTCTTGGTCCGACCCGATGCAGCCCAAACAGCATGATCCCGAGAAAGCCAGCCTCGAGGAAAAACGAAGTGAGGACCTCTAGCGCGATCATCGGACCGATCGCGGGTCCCGCCATCTGGCCGAACCGAGCAAAGGCAAGCCCAAATTCGAAGGACAAGACAATCCCGGTGACAACGCCGACACCGAAGGCCATGGCAAAGATGCCGAGCCAAAAACGATAGATCTGAAGATAAAGCGGATCCTTGGTCTTCAGCCACAAGCCCTCAACAATTGCCAGGAACGTCGCGAGCCCGATGGAAATCGTCGGAAAGATGATGTGGAAGCTCACCGTGAAGCCAAACTGGATACGTGCAAGGAGGGCTGGATCAAGGCTCATCGTTGCATCTCCTCATCCTGAGGACGCCGGAAGATCGTTAGGGAGAGAGCGACAAAGATCAGGAGGGCCGCAATCGAGGCCGGTAGACCGAACACGCCGATGATCACGAAAAAGAAGAGCACGCCTGCTAACGCTGCGATGGCTGCTAGAAGCGAACGCGAAGCAGAGATCAAGGCTGCGTTCATCGTTCGCTCCGCACCCGCCGTAAATTAGCCGATGCATCGTGAGTAGATGTCACGGTCGTCACTACACCGCCCAGCAAGCACAGCCGAGCGCCCCCCAAAAGCTTTTGAGGTCCGAGATTGGCAGCTTGGCCGACCATGCGGTGGCGTGATCGTGCCCATGGATTTTGCACTGATTAGCGCAGCCGCAACTCATTGCCATCTTCCGTGCCAACGCCGGTTGGCCGGCAGATTCGGTGGAACCCCAAGCCGCATAACCACCGAACGCGCGAACCGGGGACCAATCGGGCATCGCAGGTGGCGGAGCGGCGCTGTCCAAAGATTTGAAATCGGACGCCGCGTATACGACCTTGCCACCCACCACTGTCAGATCGGACGTCGTCTCGGCGATCTCTGCTCCGGCGCAGGAGAAGTAGTCGCGATCAGGCACGATAAGGTCCGCAAGTTGACCGACCTGGATCCTGCCTTTCTTGCCTTCCTCGTTCGAGAACCAGGTCACGTTTTCCGTCCACATCCGCAGTGCTGTCTCGCGGTCGAGGCAGTTGCGCGGCGGCGTGATGCGAAGACCGCCGACGGTCATGCCGGTCACGAGCCAGGCCAGCGAGACCCAGGGATTGTAGGACGCGACGCGGGTGGCATCAGTGCCCGCGGATACTTTGACGCCCTTGTCGATGATCTTCTTCACCGGTGGCGTCGCCTCCGCCGCGCCAAATCCGTAGCGCTCGACGAAATATTCGCCCTGATAGGCCATGCGGTGCTGTACGGCGATGCCGCCGCCAAGCGCAGCGATGCGGTCGATGGATTGGTCCGAGATGGTTTCGGCGTGATCGAAGAACCAGTGCAGGCCTTCGAGCGGCATGTCCTGGTTGACCTTTTCGAAAACATCAAGCGCCCGCGAGATGGTTTCGTCATAGGTCGCGTGCATCCGCCACGGCCATTTGTTCTGGAGCAGGATCCGGACGACCCCTTCGAGTTCGCCCTCCATCTCATGGGGCATCTCGGGGCGCAACACGCGAAAATCCTCGAAGTCGGCGGCCGAGAACACCAGATTCTCGCCAGCGCCGTTATGCCGGAAGTAGTCGTTGCCCTGCTTGTATTTCGAGGTTTTGGTCCAGTTCAGGAAATCTTCCTTCTCGCCCTTCGGCTTTTGCGTAAAAAGATTATATGCTAGGCGAATGGTGAGCTGACCTTCGTCGCTCAGCTTCTGAATAACGGCGTAATCATCAGGATAGTTCTGGAAGCCGCCGCCGGCATCGATCGCGCCGGTGACGCCGAGACGGTTCAGCTCGCGCATGAAATGCCGCGTGGAATTGATCTGATAGTCGAACGGCAGCTTCGGCCCCTTGGCCAGTGCCGAGTAGAGTATATTGGCGTTCGGTTTAGCGAGCAGTAAGCCGGTCGGATTGCCCCTAACGTCGCGCATGATCTCTCCGCCTGGCGGCTCTGGCGTATCCTTGGTGTAACCAACCGCGCGCAGGGCCGCGCCGTTGAGAATCGCGCGATCATAGAGATGCAGAAGGAAAACCGGAGTATCCGGAGCGACGGCATTGAGCTCTTCGATGGTCGGCAGGCGTTTCTCGGCAAACTGGTGTTCGGTGAAGCCGCCGACCACCCGGACCCATTGAGGCGGTGGCGTGATCGCGACCTGACGCTTCAGCATGGCCATCGCGTCGGCGAGCGACCAGATGCCGTCCCAACGGAGCTCCATGTTGAAGTTCAGGCCGCCGCGAATGATATGAAGATGGTTGTCGATCAAGCCGGGCAGAACGCGGCGTCCCTTCAGGTCGATGATTTTCGTGGAGGACCCAGCAAGAGGCATGATCTCGTGGTCCTGCCCCACCCTGGTGAACCTGCCGTCCTTGATGGCGACCGCGCTCGCTGTCGGATTTGAGCGGTCTAGTGTCGTAAACACACCGCGGTGGAGGATCAGATCGGGCATATCGGTCGTCATGAACGTGTCTCCGTGCGTCATGAATGTGTCTCCGTGGAAACCGCTGTCGTCGTGGTCGCTGTAGCTGCTGCGCCGGCGTGACCGCCGGGCAGCATGCCAAACATGTGTGAGCCGCATTTCGCTTGCTGCCAGGCACTGCGCAGCGAAGTTCCGGCAACCACTTGCTTCCCGATCGGGATGACCTGCTCACCAATAAGAATTCCGAGCAAACCGACCAACGCGACGAGAGGAGGCGCCGGAGAGCGGACATTCAGGAGGCTGTAAATCATCCCGACCAGAACACCGACGCCGAGCGAAACCAGATATATTTTCATCGTCGGTCCCCGTTGCGGTAGCGAACGCAAAGCGCGCGTTATTCGGCTGCCTTCAGCCCGCCCTCGGAGGCATGTTCACCGAGCGCCCATTTTGAAAACCGCACCTGGATGCCGTAGGGTGTGTGCTCACGCATGATATTCATCACGCCTTCGTAGGTCTCCGAGCGAGCCCAGTCCTGCTGGAGCTCGAACACATACTGAAGCGACGTGATCGGGATCGCGCCGGCCTGGACGGCGCGATCCATTGAGCGGTTATGTGCCTCCGGCGAAACGTCGCCACATGCGTCCGCGGGAATGTAGATTTCGTAGCCGTCCTTCAGCATGTCGAGGGTCGGAAACATCACGCAGGCCTCTGTCCAGAGACCAGCGATGGCGATCTTCTTGCGACCGGTCGCCGCAACAGCCTTGCGGAAGTTCGGGTCCAGCCACCCGTTCATGGCGGTTCGGTCAATCACTTCATGCGTCGGAAACAGTTGGGTCACTTCCGGCATGAAAGGACCCGAGAAGGAGTCCTTCGCGATCGTCGAAATTATGGTGGGAATGCTGAAGAGCTTCGCGGCCTTGGCGAGGATCTGTATGTTGTTGACGACCACTAGTCGGTCATGGGATTGCACACCCTGATACATAGCGGGCTGATAGTCGATCAGGGCAATCGCGCTGTTTTTTGGGGTGAGCATCTCGAGTTTCGTCATTTGTTCGTTCTCCGTTTTGGACGACGTTTTGTTGCCATTTCGTCCGAGCGTGCATTGCTCGAACAGCTCAAGCTCACGCGGCTCTGTGAGCTGGATCGGCGGTAGCTATCCTCAGGGCGCTGAGGACCTCGTCTGCGGTGGGGGTCTCGCCGAACCACTTTTGGAGGACCTCGAGCGCGCGGGCGTGGGCCTCGTCGCTATCGGCCTGACACGCGTCGGAGACGACGATCGTCCGGTATTGCCGGTCGGATGCAGCGCGCGCGGTGGATTCGACCGCGACATCGGTCGCGATACCGACGAGCACGAGGGTATCGACGCCTGCCACGCGGAGAATGGTATCGAGCGTGGTGCCGTCGAACCCGCTTGCTGCCTGTCCCCTGACGACCGGCTCATCGGGCCGGGGGGTGATGTCGTCGATGACCTCAACCGCGGGAGTACCCTGCAGAAGAGTGGGGCTCCCGACGAGCGTGCGAAACAGCGGGGAGTTCGGCCTGACCCCGGGCAGCCCCGGCTGATAGGTGACCAGAGTGTAGACCACCTTCGCCTTGGCCCTGCGGAATCCGTCCAGCAGCCGGGCCTGGACCCCGATGACCCCCGCCTTCTCGGCCCGCTGCCGGAAAAGCCGGTTGAAGGGGGTGTCGACCTGGCCGGCCACCCCTTTGGCCATATGCACCACTAAAAGCGCTGTTCGGGCGGGATCAAGACTGTCCATGCTATGTCTCCTTGGTTCGCACGGTGGGTTAAAGACTCACGCATACCGTCAATTCTTCCGCGGAGGTTTCCACCCTTCTTTGATTTAGGCGGACGCGGACCTGCACGGCGGCGCTTGTGCACACGAGCAGTCATAGCGACCTGCTCTCGCATTGATGTTCTCAACACCACCGCGTACGCTCAATCTGCTGGTGACAGACATAGAGAACTTCGCCTCATCGTGCTTTTTGAAAATTGCAGCGCTTTTTGCGTAATTGCAGCATCTTCACGCGTGAGACCTCGCGCCAATGCTCATTTTGCGCCCTCGCCTGGAAGCTCGCGAAAGCGGAGCTGTCGCGAGTGTCACCGAACCAAATAGGACATTCTGCAGACGACAAGGACGACGAAGAGAATCAGACCCATCTCAAGCAGAGCGTTTTGGAACGCGACGCTTATCTTCGCTGCGCGCGGTGCTGCTACGTCATGATTGATAGGAAGGCCGGTGTTCAGCTCACTTGCGAAACCGAGTCGGGGCCTAGCGGCGCCAAAAGCAGTCGCGCTGCCTCACTACGCGCTAGTGAGACGAAATCGCAGCAAATTCGTAAAAGACCCTGCGTCCTGATGTCTGGGCCGCTAAGGACTCGCGCAGCATATGGTTGTCTATAAGGACAAGCGGTAACCTCGGGGCGAGACTCCAGTAATTCGCTTGAACACTACGGAAAACTGACTCGAGCCGCTGAAGCCGCAATTCAGCGCGATCTCGGTCAATGTACGTTTCTGATCCTTCATCATTTCCTTGGCGCGATTGACGCGGTGCTCCAGCAAATAACGGTGAGGCGACAGTCCGGTTGATTGCTTAAAAGCGCGGCAGAAGAATGTGGGGTGAAGCCGCAGCGGCCCAGCGATTTCAGCGAGGGACGGCGTTTTGGTTTGGTTTGATTCCAAAAGTTCAAGAGCGCGCTTCAGTCGCCAATTCGGCAGGCCGCCCTTAACGTAGGCGGGTTGACGCGGAGTAGCAGAATTGGATGCGCAACGCATCAACCGCGTCAGGAGCAGCACCAGCAAAGTGTCGACATATAATCTGCTATTGAGGCCTGGTGCTTCGATCTCCTGCTTAACGGCTATAAGGGTTTGGCGTACGCCCTGGTCCTCAATGCCGATTTGCTGACGAAATTGGAAGCCGGCTACATTTATGTCGTCCACATCGAGACGATTCAAAAGGGTCGGGTCGATGTTCAGAAGCCACATACGACAGTGCTGTTGCGATGCTTTTTTCCTGATAAAAAGGTAAGCGCGCGCCGGGTTGAATATAATGGTATTCGGTGCGACCGATGCTAGTTTTCCGACCTGACTGCCATTACTCCACTCGCAGC
>JBATYU010000220.1:0-3052 GCA_049674245.1 Bradyrhizobium sp.
GCGCTGAGCAGTGCGGGAGATTGGCCTGTCGGCACCAATCCTTAAACTTGTTCCCGAACCCGTTCGCCGTAAACGGCTTGCCGAACTCTGTGAGCAGGAATGTCATGTTGGTGCTGACCTTCGCCGCCGCGATGCTCGCCGCTAGCTCCGGGTGCAACGGGATATCGATTTCGATAGGGTTGCGGTGCTCGTTTTTGGCTTGACGAAAGCGCACGCGGCCGTCGCGAACGTGCACGCGAACCGAATGGCTGTGCGAATTTCTCTTCGCGCCCCAGTATGTATGCAGCCACATGCCGCGCGTCATTGAGAACCGACGACGACAACCCAGCCCCATCACAGATGTGCCTCAGCTCGCGCCTGAGTCTGATGGATCCGAATGCTGTGATGCAGCGAATCTCTGTTCCATCGCTTTTTCACGAAACCAGAAGCGGACACGAAAATCCCTCGTCTGTCTAATTCGCTCGCTACGAACCGTCACGTCCTTGTCGATTGCCGCTGCCTCTGTTCTGAGCCGCCGGAGTGTTTCCATCTGGTTCGGACCAGCCTTCAAAATTTTCTTCATCATTTCAAACGTCCTCACGGATTTGGGCACACTCTCCGTAGAGAGATACGAACAGTTTCGCTTAATAATTCTCCCGTGCACCAGACGTCTACTGGTCCTACCTCCTCCGGGCAGTGAATAATACTCCAATGAGTGGGGAGGTGACCTATGACGTAAGCGGGCCGCCAGGCGCGGTCGAAAGCCTTCGGCGGCTGGCCTAGAGGCGCGAAATCGTAGAATGGCTAACATTATATGTCCGTGCGATATCGGTCAGGACCTCTCCCGCCTCTCGCCGAGCCAAAGCCTCCCTCCGCTGATGGGGTGATAGCTTCGGCTTCCGACCAAGGACGACCCCTCGGGCCTTGGCACGCTCACGCCCTTCGCCTGTCCGCGTCCGGATCAGTTCGCGCTCGAACTCGGCGAGACCACCCAGAACAGTAACCATCAATCGACCGTGCGCCGTCGTGGTGTCGGCCCAGGTATCTCTCAGCGATTTGAAGCCCGCCCCCTTTTCGGCGATCGTCCCCAGCAGATTGAGAAGATCGCGTGTGGACCTCGCCAATCGATCGAGCCTGGTGACGACCAACACGTCCCCCTTTGCAAGCACTGCCAACAGGCGCGTTAGCTGCTTACGGTCAGACCGAGCGCCACTGACCTTCTCCTGAAATATCTTGGCGCATTTGGCCGCTTTAAGTTCAGCTATTTGAGCGGAAAGAGATTGACCGTCGGCACTCACCCGCGCGTAGCCATAGACCGCCATATCGCCCTCCATTTCGCACGTATAATATGCACAAAAGTAGTGCCTGAAAAATATAGGTCAAGGCTTTCGCACGAGGCCTATCAATGTCCGTTATGCGGGGTGGAGCGGACTCTCTGCGAATTCATCGCCACTTCCGAGTTTGACCGATGCTGTCGAAAAAGGACTTGAGGAGCCGAGCGAACAGTGATTCCTGCTTAAGAGGCGGCAGGAGAGTCGGCTATGATGGGGCGGCAGGACCGAGATCAGCGGCAGCTGTTTTACGAGTTTAGTCTCGATGAGATGATCCCGACGGACCACCTGTTGCGGCGCATCGATGTCTTCGCGACAGCGGTTCTGGCCGATTTGCACGAACAGCTAAAGGCGTTTTACAGCGATATCGGCCGGCCCTCGGTCGATCCAGAGCTGATGATCCGGATGCTGCTGGTCGGTTACTGCTATGGCATTCGTCATGAGCGCCGGCTGTGCCAGGAGGTGGCGCTGCACCTTGCTTACCGCTGGTTCTGCAAGCTCGATCTCGACGACAGGGTTCCGCACCATTCGACGTTCTCAGTGAATCGGCTTGGTCGCTTCCGCGAGAGCGAGATCCTGCGCCATATTTTCGAGCGTGTGGTTGCGACGTGCATGGCCGTGGGCCTTGTTAAGGGCGAAGGATTCGCGGTGGATGCGAGCGTGATGGAAGCCAATGCCAGCCGCTATCACGGCAAAGCGCCGGGCGAGTTGGACTGGACCGACGCGCAACGTCAGAAGCGTGCAGTGGCCGAGTATCTTGCTGGACTTGAGGCCGAGGCGCAGGTCCAGGAAGGCGGGGACAGCCGCGATGGCGATTCTGACGGCGAGCCGGCCGCAAAGCCCGATCGCAAACAGCCGAAGGTGATCTCGCCTTCCGATCCGTCGTCGGCGTGGACGGCGAAAGCCAACAAGCGTGTGCAGTTCGGGTATGGGCTCAACTATCTTATCGACGTCGAGCACGCGATCATTGTCGATGTCGAGGCGACGCCGGCACGCACCTATGATGAGGTGGCATCAACCAAGACGATGATCGAGCGCACCGAGCAGCGGCTTGATCTAAAGCCTGATTGGCTCGCAGCCGATACCGCCTACGGTATCGGCAAACTGCTTGCATGGCTGTTGGGCAAAAGCATCACCCCGCATATCCCCGTGTGGGAAAGATATCCATCAGCTGATGGCATGTTCTCCCGCAGCGACTTCATTTACGACGCGGAGCGGGACGTCTATGTTTGTCCCAATGGCAGGCCCTTGCGAACCTCTGGAACGGTCCATGATAGGCGTGTCAGGAATTACCTGTCACAACCGCAGGACTGCCGGGCTTGCACGCTCAAGCAACGATGTACGCACGCACCGTTCAAGAAGATCGCTCGCGACATCAACGAAGATGCACGCAACCATGCCCGGTCACTCAAGGGCACGCCCGAGTTCGAACGATCGAGCAATGCGCGCAAGAAAGTAGAAATGCGTTTTGCACACCTGAAGGTCCAACATGGATTCGAGCGCATGCGCCTTCGCGGTCTCACCGGCGCCCGCGACGAGTTCCACCTCGCCGCCATTGTGCAGAACCTCAAGACAATGGCGCTGCGTCTAGGCCGCCCGCCAGCTGGTGGAGTGTGCGCGTCGATTGCGTAAAGGCTTGGCGGATCGGTTGTGGTGTTCGCCGATCAGGCTGCGACGCCAGCCAGGAAAAAGCGGAAAACGCCCCCCGAGAGCAAAGCCAACTACCGCCGAGCATTTTTCGA
>JBATYU010000221.1:0-10782 GCA_049674245.1 Bradyrhizobium sp.
TTCCGCTCCAGCGCTTGACGGTCCATCCGCATCATTTGATTGCTCCTGCCAATTGGACGGCGGTTTTGGGGCTCGTCGTCTACACGCGAACGAAGACACAGCCACATTGCAGCTCAATGAACGTTTGAGAACGCAAGACCTTTGTTGCTCCGGCACTGTCAGTTATCCGCGATATCCACCGGCTAATTAGGACTAGGGCGTTGTCGTCAACCGGTGGTGTTTCGTTTGAAATCTGGAGGCATCCCGTGAGTTAGCGGCGCGCCATGTGGGCGGCGCGCGGCTTGGGCCGCATACGAACCTGACTCCGGTGCGCCCCCGAGGTCGGTTGTTGGCACTTTTCGAACCTCACGCGATGTCCGACTTGAGTCCAACGTGGCGCGAATGCGCGCCCGATGACAGGCTCCGCGACGAAGCAATCCAGACGATTGCCGCGGTGAGGTTACGGATTGCTTCGCGGAGCCTGTCATCCGGCGGCGCATTGCGCCGACCGGGTGGCTCGCAATGACGGCGTTGAATGAATCGGCTGTTTGAAAAGTTGAATTAGGAAGGTAGCAATCACCTCGCAGCCGCGCGCGGCGGGTTCTTCGCCAGCGCCGCCGCCATCGCCGAGATCAGCGGCTTCATGAAAAAAGCATCGTTGGCGGGCGAGATGTCGGTGCGCAAGCCCTGCGATTTCAGTTCGTCCGACACGGCCGGGCCCACCGAGGCGATCGGCGTTTTCGAAAGCCCTTCGCGCAAGCGCGCTTCGCTGCCACGCGCCCGTGCCACCTCGACCAGACGGCGAACCTGCCCCAAATTGGTCAATGCAATCGCGTCGACGCGGCCCTGCGCCATCTCTTCGATGACGGTCACGATGTTGGCGTCGGCCGCCTGCGCGTCATAGACATACGGCAGCACGGGATCGACCTCGGCGCCCCGCGCCGTGACCGCGCCGATCAACGCGCCGTGATCCTTGTCGGGATAGAGTTGCAGGCCCACGCGATGGTTCTTGAGGTCGATCCGCGCGAGCATCTCCGCGACGCCTTCGGACGTCGGCTTCTCCGTGGTCTGCTGCGGCTCCAGCCCGACCTCGCGCAGGGCCCGGCCGGGTTTTGGGCCGCGCGCGAATTTTCTGGTTTTGCCGAGCGCTGCGACGAACTCCTGTTCCACGCCGATCCGTTTCACGACCTTCATCAACCGCCGCAGGCCTTCGCCGGTCATCAGCACCAGATCGTCGCAAGGTTTTTCGATAAAGCGCCGGATCCAGGCTTCGACCGGCGCGGGATCGGGCGCATCATGGATGGTGAACATCGGGCATTGCAGCACGTCCGCGCCTTGCTCAGTGAGCAGGCGGGAAAACTGCGCTTCCTCGCGCGTTTCCAGGATCAGGATGCGGTAGCCGGTGAGCCGGTCAGTCATGATCTTGCAGCCATGATCTTGCTCTAACTAATATCGTCGATGATTTGTTCATCCTGACTCTCCTTCGCCGATTGGCGCAAGGGCGTCGGCGATGATAAAGCAGGGCCGTCGAAAATCCGCCACGCCGCCTAAGTTCTAGTCAAGCAGCCTGGTTTCCATGCCCGATCACCAATACGTGCTTACTCTCTCCTGTGCGGATCGTCCCGGCATCGTCTCGGCGGTTTCGACCTTTCTTGCCCATAACGGACAGAACATTCTCGACGCCCAACAATTCAACGACGTCGAAACCAAGCACTTCTTCATGCGCGTTGTGTTCACGGCAGCCGACCTCGCGGTCAAGCTGTCGGCGTTGCAGACCGGTTTTGCGGCGATCGCGGAACGCTTCGGCATGGCCTGGCAGATGCGCGACCGCGCCAGCCGCCGCCGGGTGATGCTGCTGGTCTCCAAATCCGATCACTGCCTCGCCGATATCCTCTATCGCTGGCGCACCGGCGAATTGGAGATGATCCCGACCGCGATCGTCTCCAATCATCCGCGCGAGACCTACAACCTCGATTTCGGCGAGATCCCCTTTCATTACCTGCCGGTGACCAAAGAGAACAAGCGCGAGCAGGAAGCCACGATCTGGGATCTGGTCGGGCAGACCAAGACCAATCTCGTGGTGCTCGCACGCTACATGCAGATCCTGTCGGACGAGATCTCGGCCAAGCTTTCGGGAATGTGCATCAACATCCATCACTCGTTCCTGCCGGGATTCAAAGGCGCCCGGCCCTACCACCAGGCCCATGCGCGCGGCGTCAAGCTGATCGGCGCCACCGCGCATTACGTCACCAGCGACCTCGACGAGGGGCCGATCATCGACCAGGACGTCGAGCGCATCAGCCATCGCGACACGCCGGAGGACCTCGTCCGCAAGGGACGTGATATCGAGCGCCGCGTGCTGGCACGCGCGATCCGCTATCATTTGGCCGATCGCGTGATCCTCAACGGCCGCAAGACCGTGGTGTTCATGGATTGACCGGTTGGATCAGAGCATGATCCGGAAAAAGCCTGCCCCGCATTAGATGCGGGGTGGGAACCGATTTTCCCTCGCGACAAACGCGGAACGCGTTTGCGCGGAGATCATGCTCAAATAATCTAGTGCACCGGGTCGAGCCCGGCCTGGTCGGGTTTTGCCGGCTGCTCGCGCTCCGCGGCGGGGATCAGCCGCTGACGCTCCCGGTCTTTCATGTATTCATCGTACCGCGGCGTTCCGGGACGTGGCGGCGCGTCCGCCGGCAGGCCGCCGGCCCATAGCGGAATATATTCGCCCATGCCGGCGGATAGCTTTTCGTTGATGGTGCCGCAGCCCGCAAGGGCATGCGCCAGCAGCGCGGTGGCAAACAGGGTCGCAATCTGGCGCGGGCTGATGGGCATCTGCTGAGCGTCTAACCTTGTGGTCCGGTAGATACGGCTCGTTCTCGACACCGGGTTCTGCCAAGGGGCTACCGAGGAGCCTACGCCCTAACCGGTAAGATTGGCTTATCCGGGCTCCAGGTATCAAAACACCGTTACTGTCATGAGCCGAGTGTGAATCCCGTTGGTGAGCGGGTTGCATCACCCCGCCCGGCGAGCGCGGCACTGCCATCATCCCAATTGACAAAGCCTCGTCAAACAGACGCCATGCCGCGCCGCTACACGGCGCAAAAATCTGGGCTATGGTGAGGCAAAGGCCAAGGACTCGGTTCGAAGCCGATGAGGGGAGAAAGCGTTCATGTTGTTTCGCACGAAAATGGCGCCGCTGACCGCGACGCTCGCCGGGCTCGCAGGCGTAATGGCGCTAACGCCGGCGCGGGCCGACGACGCGGTGAAGATCGGCCTGATCCTGCCGATGACCGGCGGACAGGCCTCAACCGGCAAGCAGATCGACAACGCGATCAAGCTCTACATGCAGCAGCACGGCGATACCGTCGCCGGCAGGAAGATCGAGGTCATCCTGAGGGACGACGCCGCCGTGCCCGACAACACCAAGCGGCTGGCGCAGGAACTGATCGTCAACGACAAGGTCAATTTCATTGCAGGTTTCGGCGTCACGCCGGCCGCGCTCGCCGCGGCACCACTCGCCACGCAAGCGAAAATTCCGGAAATCGTGATGGCGGCGGGCACCTCGATCATCACCGAGCGTTCGCCCTATATCGTCCGTACCAGTTTCACGCTGGCGCAGTCTTCCACCATCATCGGCGACTGGGCGGCGAAGAACGGCATCAAGAAGGTCGCAACGCTGACCTCGGACTACGCGCCGGGCAACGACGCGCTGAACTTCTTCAAGGAGCATTTCACCTCGGGCGGCGGCGAGATCGTCGAAGAGGTCAAGGTGCCGCTTGCCAACCCCGACTTCGCGCCGTTCCTGCAACGCATGAAGGACGCCAAACCCGACGCCGTGTTCGTGTTCGTGCCGGCAGGCCAGGGCGGCAACTTCATGAGGCAATATGCCGAGCGCGGGTTAGACAAGGCCGGCATCAAGGTGATCGGCCCCGGCGACGTCATGGACGACGACCTTCTCAACGGGATGGGCGATGCCGCGCTCGGCACCGTCACCGCGCATCTCTATTCCGCGGCCCATCCGTCGGCGATGAACAAGGAGTTCGTCGCGGCCTACAAGAAGGCCTTCAGCAATCGTCCCGGTTTCATGGCGGTGAGCGGATATGACGGCATTCATCTGATCTATGAGGCGCTGAAGAAGACCGGCGGCAAGACCGATGGCGACGCCCTGGTCGAGGCCATGAAGGGAACGAAATGGGAAAGTCCGCGCGGCCCGATCTCGATCGATCCGGACACCCGCGACATCGTGCAGAACATCTACGTCCGCAAGGTCGAGAAGCTCGACGGCGAACTCTACAACGTCGAATTCCAGACGTTTGAAGCCGTCAAGGACTCAGGCAAGACGAAGAAGTGACGCCGGCTTCGACGTCATTCCGGGGCGCGGGCTCTGGCTCGCGAACCCGGAATCTCGAAGTTGTGACTCAAGATTCCGGGTTCAGCGCTGCGCGCTGCACCGGAATGACGAGTGTGGATTAAATGACCTCCGTTCTCACCAATCTGTTCGACGGCGTCGCCTACGGCATGCTGCTGTTCGTGCTCGCCTGCGGGCTTGCGGTGACGCTCGGGCTGATGAATTTCGTCAATCTCGCCCATGGCGCATTTGCAATGACCGGCGGCTATGTCTGCGCGGTGCTGGTCAATCAATACGGCTGGCCGTTTTTTGCAGGCCTGCCGCTGGCGTTTGTCGCCAGTGCTGCGATCGGCGCGGTGCTGGAACGGCTGTTGTACCGGCACCTCTACACCAGAAGCCACCTCGACCAGGTGCTGTTCTCGGTCGGCCTTGTCTTCATGTCGGTCGCCGCCGTCGATTACATCATGGGCTCCTCGCGCGTCTTCATCAAATTGCCAGCGGCGCTCGAGGGGCAGTTCGATTTCTTCGGTATCGGCATCGGCCGCTACCGGCTGATGATCATCGTGATCTGCGGCTTGCTCACCGCGGTGCTGCAACTCATTCTGGCGCGCACGCGATTTGGCAGCCGCCTGCGCGCGGCAGTGGACGATCCGCGCGTCGCAAGCGGGCTTGGCATCAACGTGCCGCAGGTGTTCGCCTTCACCTTTGCGTTCGGTTGTGGCCTGGCGGGTCTGGGCGGCGCGCTCAGCGCGGAAATCCTCGGGCTTGATCCCTACTTTCCGTTGAAATTCATGATCTACTTCCTGATCGTGGTGACGGTGGGCGGCTCCACCAGCATGACCGGGCCGTTTCTGGCATCGCTCTTGCTCGGCATCGCCGACGTCGCCGGCAAATATTACGTCCCGAAGATGGGGCCGTTCGTGATCTACACTCTCATGATTGCGATCCTGATCTGGCGCCCCAACGGCCTGTTCGGTCGCTCGGCGGCGCGGTGAGGGTGGCGATGAGCGCGCAAGCCGAGGTCGGGCGGCACGCCATCCAAAAGGCACGCTGGCATTTTGGCGAGATCGCGTTCTGGATCCTCGTGCTCGCATGCGCGTTCGCCTTTCCCTCCCGCTACCTCATCATGGCCGACATCGTGCGGCTCGCGCTATTTGCGCTGTCGCTCGATCTGATCTTGGGTTATGCCGGTGTCGTCTCGCTTGGCCATGCCGCTTTCTTCGGCGTCGGCGCCTATTGCGCGGGATTGATGGCGTTGCACGGGGTCGTCACCGAGCCGGCGCTGGCACTGGTCGCGGCCGGTCTCGTCGCCGCGGTTTTAGGTTTTCTCACGAGTTTCCTGGTGATCCGCGGCGCCGACCTGACCCGGCTGATGGTGACGCTCGGGATCGCGCTGCTATTGGAAGCGCTGGCGGAACGATTTTCCGACATCACCGGCGGCACCGACGGCCTGCAAGGCATCGAGATGCAGCCAATCCTCGGGCTGTTTGCTTTCGACATGTTCGGCAAGGTCGGGCTGCTTTACTCGCTCGCCGTGCTGTTCATATTGTTCCTGCTGGCGCGTCGCGTCGTGCACTCGCCGTTCGGCCTGTCGCTGCGGGCGATCAAGAACAACCCGTTAAGGGCGGCCGCGATCGGGGTCCCCGTCAACCGGCGGCTGATCGCGATCTACACGCTGTCGGCGTTTTATGCGGGCATTGCCGGCGCGCTGTTCACCCAGACCACGGCGCTCGCCTCGCTCGATGTATTTTCGTTCGAGCGCTCCGCCGATTTGATGCTGGTGCTCGTGATCGGCGGCGCCGGCTATCTGTACGGCGGGCTGATCGGCGCGGTGGTGTTTCGGATGCTGCAGGAAGTATTTTCGACCATCACGCCGCAATACTGGCAATTCTGGATCGGCCTCGTGCTGGTCGTGATCGTGCTGGTCGGCCGGCAGCGGATGCATCGCTGGGTGCTGTGGGCGCCGAACCTCATCATCAGGCAGATTGGCGGCCGCAAGGTCGTCGTCGCCGTTCCCGAGAGCGACGCATGACGATCGTGCTGGAAACCAAAGGCCTGGAGAAGTCGTTCGGCGGGCTCCGCGTCACGCGCGATCTTTCGCTCAGCATCGAGCAGGGCGCGCGCCACGCGCTGATTGGTCCGAACGGCGCCGGCAAGACCACCGTGATCAATCTTTTGACCGGCGTGCTCAGGCCCAATGCCGGGCGCATCCGGCTGGAAGGCCATGACATCACCGATCTGCCGGTACACACGCGCGTGCTACGCGGCCTGTCGCGCACCTTCCAGATCAATCAGCTCTATCCCGATTTGACGCCACTCGAGACCATCGGGCTTGCGGTATCGGAACGGATGGGCCGCGGCGGCGACTGGTGGCGGCGCATGGGCACCCGCGACGACGTCAATGTCGAGATCGCCGAAACTTTGGCCCGCTTCCATCTGCTCGACGTCATGAACGATCTCACCGCGACATTGCCCTACGGCAAGCAGCGTCTGCTGGAGATAGCGGTTGCGATCGCCGCGAGGCCGCGTGTGCTGCTGCTCGATGAACCCGCCGCCGGCGTCCCCGAGAGCGAGCGTCACAACATCCTGGCCGCGGTCGCGGCCTTGCCGCGCGACGTCACCGTGCTCCTGATCGAGCACGACATGGATCTGGTGTTCTCCTTCGCCGACCGCATTTCGGTGCTGGTCAACGGCGCGCTCTTGGTGGAAGGCCCGCCGGGCGAGGTGGCGCGCGACCGCCAAGTGAAAGCGGTCTATCTCGGCGAGGCTACCGATGTCTGATCTTCTCGCGATCGAAGGCCTGCGCGCGGGCTACGGCGAGGCGGTGGTGCTGTCCAACATGTCGCTACGCCTTAAAGACGGTCAGGTGCTGGCGCTGTTGGGGCGCAACGGCACCGGCAAGACCACCTTGATCAATTCGATTGTCGGCATCACCCGCCGGTTCGGCGGCACCGTTGCACTGGCGGGAGCGGATATCACGCCGATGCGGCCGGACCAGCGCGCACGGGCCGGCATCGGCTGGGTGCCGCAGGAGCGCAACATTTTTCGTTCGCTGACGGTTGAGGAGAATATGACCGCGGTGGCGCAGCCGGGGCCGTGGACGGTCGCAAAGGTCTACCGGATGTTTCCGCGCCTGCAGGAGCGGCGCCACAATTTCGGCAACCAGCTTTCCGGCGGCGAGCAACAGATGCTTGCGATCGGCCGGGCGCTGACGCTCAATCCGAAAGTGCTGCTCCTGGACGAGCCGACCGAGGGGCTTGCGCCCATCATCGTCGAGGAACTGCTCTTAGCGCTTCGGACCATTACCCGGTCGGGCGGCATTTGCGCCATCATTGTCGAGCAGAATGCGCAAAAGATTCTGGGGTTGGCCGACCGCGCCGTGATATTGGAGCGCGGCGCGATCGTGCATGATGCGGCAAGCAGCGCCCTGAAAGCCGATCCCGCGGTGCTCGAGCGCTATCTCGGGGTCGCCGGAGCCGCTGCACATTAATTATCTCGGGAGTGAATCATGCAGAGAACCAAAGCTCCATTCCGCGCCGACGAGGTCGGCAGCCTGTTGCGGCCGCCGCGCATCAAGGAGGCGCGCGCCAGACTGGAGAAGGGCGAGATATCGCCTGAGGATTTGCGCAAGGCCGAGGATCTCGAGATCGAAAAGGTCGTGCACAAGCAGGCCGCGATCGGCTTGAGGCTCGCGACCGACGGCGAATTCCGCCGCTCCTGGTGGCATTTTGACTTTCTTGCGAAGTTGACGGGTTGCGAATTGTTTCACCCCGACACCGGCATTCAGTTCGCTGGCATCGAGACGAGGCATGACGCGGTGCGCGTCATCGGCAAGCTCGATTTTCCCGCCGACCATCCGATGCTCGATCATTTCAAATTCTTGAAGAAACATGCCGAGATCGCGCATATCACGCCGAAGATGACGATCCCCTCGCCAACGGTGCTGCATTTTCGCGGCGGCCGTAAGTCGATCTCAGGAGATATCTATCCCGATCTCGATGCTTTCTACGAGGATCTTGCGAAAACCTACCGCAAGGCGGTGAAGGCGTTTTACGATGCCGGCTGCCGATACCTGCAATTCGACGACACGGTCTGGGCCTATCTCTGCTCGCCGGAAGAATTGCAGAAAGCGCGCGAGCGCGGCGACAACCCCGACGGCCTGCAGGAAATCTACGCCCGCATCATCAACTATGCGATCGCGGAACGGCCGGCCGACATGGTGATCACTACCCATGTCTGCCGCGGCAATTTCCGCTCCACCTGGATTTCATCCGGCGGCTACGAGCCGGTGGCGGAGACCCTGCTGGCCGGCACCAATTACGACGGCTATTTCCTCGAATATGATTCCGACCGCGCTGGCGGCTTCGAGCCGCTGCGCTTCCTTCCGCACGGCAACAAGGTCGTGGTGGTCGGCGTCATCACCTCCAAATTCGGCGAGCTCGAGAACAAAGACGACATCAAGCGGCGGCTGCAGGAGGCCGCCAAATTCGTAGCCCTGGAGCAGCTTGCGGTATCGCCGCAATGCGGCTTCGCTTCGACCGAAGAAGGCAACATCCTCTCCGAAGAGGAGCAATGGGCGAAGCTGAAGCTTGCCGTCGATGTCGCCAATGAGGTGTGGGGGAAGTAAGTTCTTCTCCCTCGCGGCTTGCGGGAGAGAGATCGCATGACACCCACCTCTGACGCCATCATCATCGGCGCCGGTCCCGCGGGGGTCGCCTGCGCCGCGACGATGCGCGCGACGGGGCTCAACGTTGCCGTGCTCGAGAAGGCCGATAGCGTTGGTGCCGTCTGGCGGCACCATTACGATCGGTTGCATCTCCACACCGACCGCAATCATTCAGGCCTTCCTGGCATGGCAATGCCGCCGGACTACCCGACCTATCCGTCGCGCGGCCAGATGGTGGCTTATCTTGAAAGCTATGCCGAGCGATTCAATATCCAACCAATCTTCAGTGTGGAAGTCGCACGCATTCGACGCGACGGTGCGCTATGGCGCACCGAAACGGCTCGGGGCGCGTTCACGGCACCCATCGTGGTCGTTGCATCAGGAATCGCCGACTCGCCGTATCGTCCTTCATGGCCGGGGGAGGAGAATTATCGCGGGGCCATCATTCACAGCAGTGAGTATCGCAACCCGGCTCCCTACGCAGGAGAGCGCGTGCTGGTGATCGGCTTCGGCAATTCCGGCGGCGAGATCGCGCTCGACCTGGCCGATGCCGGCATCGACGTCGCGCTGGCGGTCCGCGGCCCGGTGCAGGTTCTGCCGCGCGATCTGCTGGGATTTCCGATTCTATCATGGGCGATCCTGTATCGGCGGCTGCCTGCTCGCCTGGTCGACCTCGTCAACGCGCCGATCCTGCGGCTTGCGGTCGGCAACATCGAGCGTCTCGGATTGCGCCGCGCCGCCAAGGGGCCGCGACAGATGGTGGAGGAAGACGGGCGTATTCCTCTGATCGACATCGGCACGCTTGCAAAAATCAGGGATGGCTCGATCAAAATACGTGGCGCCGTCGATCGTTTTTTGGTTGACGGCGTCGTGTTTACCGACGGTGCGAGCGAAAAATTCGACGCGACCATTCTCGCAACCGGCTTCCGGCCCGATTTGCGCAAATTGCTTCCCGATGTCGATGGCGTGTTTGACCGTCACGGCATGCCGCGCGTGACGGGTCGGCCGACCGAGGCGCCCGGGCTTTATTTCTGCGGCCAGATCACCTCGCCGACCGGGCAGCTGCGCGAGATCGGAATAGAGGCGCGACGGATCGCGGACAATGCGAAGGCGTATGTGAGAAAGTCGTCGCCGACCGTGCCGATGCGTTGCTCGGCATTGCATGATCCAGCGAGAAAATCCGAGTAGGTAATCACCGCGATATTCTTAAACATCCGACGAACTGCAAGGGTGGTTCACATGCACATTACACTACCGGACGGAACAATCGTTCACTACTCCGATGATCCGGCAGCGCAGGATTTGGAGAGGCCGGCGTTGCTGCTGGTTCACGGTGGCAGCCTCTCGCTAACGTCCTGGCGGCCGTGGATCTCCCGGTTGCGCGGCAGGCGTCGCATCGTCGCCGTCGATATGCCGGGTCATGGCGGGACCGGCGCGACCCGGGCGGGCGACTACGCGCCCGAGGGAATGGTGAAATTCCTCGCGACCTTCAGTCAGGCCGTCGGCCTCGATCGACCCTTCGTGCTCGCAGGCCATTCGATGGGAGGCCACATCTGCTGGCGTTTTGCGCTGGGGTATGCCGGGCGTCTCGCCGGCCTCATCCTGGCGGCGGCGGGTGGATTGGCTCGACCCGAAGGTCCGGTCGGGCGTACGATCTCAATTGCGCGACGTCCCGGCGGTAGTGTCTTGTTGCGGCTATTCGCATCGCGCGGGCGTTTCGAGGCCGGCTTGAAGGGGAACGTCTTCGATCCCGCCGTCCTGACCTGCGAGATGGTCGAAGAGTGGT
>JBATYU010000222.1:0-6709 GCA_049674245.1 Bradyrhizobium sp.
GCCTGGACCCGTTCGAGCGCACGGGCTGGCCAACCAATGGGACGAAAGACGGCGCGCAGCAATACTTCGATTGGTTCAAGTACCAATTCTGGCGCTTCGTATTCGTCCAACAGGTAGTGGGCAAGGAACTCCAGACCTTCCTCGATTACCCGCCGATGCAGCGGGGTGCGAGCTTCAATCTTGACGCGGTCAAAGCGGAGATGGCGAAAAAGATGGAACAGGCGGAGGCGGCAAGTAAAGGCACCGGCCAGTAGTAAAGAACTTCGGGGCGGGCGGCTTGCGCACAGGTCGCCCGCTGAAATTGCGAACTCCGCCCTCAATTGCGTTGTGGCTGATGATTGTTGTCACTCAACCAATTACCGTCTTGTCGCCCATTAGCACAAATGCGAAGTGCCGCGACATCTCACACTTCCGCTATTGGATGAAAGTCGGAAGTGAAACCGACATCCCCAAATCAATAAATCGTGCGGTGGGCGGCATAAATAATGCCGTCCGATTGTCATCCGCATCGCTGGCCGAGCGCACGTTTTGCAACAGGCGCACGACGGCTCGGCGGCCGTTGACCGACGCCGTGTTGAACAATCGGCGTGCGGAGGAATTGCAGGTCCGCTGTTGGGCGGAGCGCGGTTTCGGAAGAGTGAAATATCGTAGCGCGGGGTAGACTTTGAACGCTCGAATTGGAGGGCGATATAAAAGCGCCGCCTCCCGTCGCGCTGATTGTGGTTGTGGGAGTTGAGGTTAAGGGGGCGTCGCATGAATCGGCCTGATGGCGTTTTTTGCGAAACGCCTTGCAAATCAACATTCCCAGCGCCAGCCCACTATTTGATGTGCGCTTCCTGCAAAATGTGAAGTGGCGTCCGCCAACGGGACGCGACAACGATTGCGCAGGCACCGCGCGCGCATTCGTGACAAGGGACCTGGCACACGCCGATAGAAGAATTTATTGACCCGCACATGACAAGTGGGCCAGACCCGCGCCATCAGCTCAAGGCTCGCGCTATTCGCGCGCCTGGCTCCGCCGGCTACTCGTCTCCAAAGCGCTTCGTCCAACTTCCGGCCCGCGATGCGTGTGGCAAGTTGCGCCCTGAATGATCCCTGTATCGGTCGCACTCAGTTGCAGCATCAAATCTGCCGAAAGTGCATAGCGCATAGATGGCACTTCGTCCAACCTCCCTCGACGATCTGAATCATCCTCAGCGGTTGCGCTGGCGTCCGGCTGATCGTTCGGGGGCAACCAAAGCGATTGTCGGAAACGACGACCGCACAGTCGGCCGCTGCGCGCATGGGCGAAGGCTGCGGCCCCGACTCTGGCAGCCGACATCGAGGAAGCCACCACGGGCATGTTTAGGAAAATCTGGAGCGTTCTCGCCGTGAGCTGTGCCGTCACCGCCACGGCGAATATACCGGCCGCGGGCCAGCAAGCACAAAAGCCGAACATCGTCCTGATCGTATCGGACGACTTCGGCTATGGAGACGCGGGTGCGTATGGCGGCGGCGAAAATCGAGGCATGCCGACACCAAACCTCGATCGCTTGGCGGCAGAGGGCATGCAGTTTCTATCCTTCTATGCGCAGCCGAGTTGCACACCAGGTCGCGCCGCCATGCAGACCGGACGCATTCCCAATCGCAGCGGCATGACCACCGTCGCCTTCCAGGGCCAGGGCGGAGGGCTGCCGGCCGCCGAGTGGACGCTGGCTTCGGTCCTCAAGACCGGTGGATATAAGACGTTCTTCACCGGCAAATGGCATCTCGGCGAGGCCGACTACGCACTTCCCAACGCGCAGGGCTATGACGAAATGAAATATGTCGGTCTCTATCACCTCAATGCCTACACCTATGCCGATCCGACCTGGTTTCCCGACATGCCCGAGGATCTGCGAGCCTTGTTTCAGCGTGTGACCAAGGGCGCGTTGTCGGGCGATGCGGGTCAGCCGGCGAAGGAAGAGTTCAAGATCAACGGCCAATATGTCGATACGCCCGTCATCAATGGCGGCGAAGGTGTCGTCGGAATTCCGTTCTTCGACGCGTATGTCGAGAAAGCCTCGCTCGAATATCTCGACCGCAGCGCGCGTTCGACACAGCCCTTCTTCATGAGCATCAACTTCATGAAGGTGCATCAACCGAACATGCCGGCCCCCGAATTCGAACACAAATCGCTTTCAAAGAGTAAGTATGCCGACTCGGTCGTCGAGAACGATACACGAATCGGCCGGATACTGGACAAGCTTCGCGCGCTCGGGCTCGACAAGAACACTTACGTGTTCTGGACGTCGGATAACGGCGCCTGGCAGGATGTTTATCCCGACGCCGGCTACACGCCGTTCCGCGGCACCAAGGGGACGCTGCGCGAGGGCGGCAACCGCGTTCCAGCGCTGGCATGGGGTCCTGGGATCAAGGCCGGGTCCAAAAGTTCCGATATCGTCGGCGGGCTGGACTACATGGCCACTTTTGCCGCACTTGCCGGCGTGAAATTGCCGGAGAACGATCGGGAAGATAAGCCGATCATGTTCGACAGCTTCGACATGTCACCTGTGCTGTTTGGCACCGGCAAGTCGGAGCGGCGATCATGGTTCTATTTCACCGAAAACGAACTGTCTCCGGGTGCTTTGCGGGTGAATAATTACAAGTTCGTGTTCAATCTCCGTGGCGACGATGGTGCATCGACCGGTGGTCTGGCCGTGGACACCAACCTCGGCTGGAAGGGAGCGGAAAAATATGTAGCCACCGTACCGCAGATATTCGACCTCTGGCAGGACCCACAGGAGCGCTATGATATCTTTATGAACAACTTCACGGAGCGCACCTGGATGGCTATCGTGATGGAACAGGAGTTGAAGCGGATCATGGCTACTTACGTCAAGTATCCTCCGCGCAAGGTGCAAAGCTACGGCTACACCGGCCCGATCACGCTATCAAATTATGAAAAGTTTCAATCGGTAAGGGAGGCACTGCAAAAACAAGGTATTTCCATCCCGATGCCGACCGGAAACTGACTACCGCGCAGTGCCGCCGACTAACAGGTCCGGCGGGCGCATTCTCCGAGGAGACAATGCTGACAGCCTCCCGGATATGAAGTTTTTAGATTTTCGCCCCTTAACCGTACAGCGGGTAACAATTCGTGGCGCGCAACAAGAACCGGGCCGGCAGGAGCGATGAGCTATCGAGGCGCGCTGCCACATTGAAGCCGGCCGAAATCGCGGCAGACGCCGAGAGCGACCGTGCCCACGCCCCGCTACTCCGCTCGTGGAAGTCAAAGCCGCGAATAGCCGCGTTGGCAGCGGTAACGGTCCTCGCGATCGGCGGACTGACGTTTGTGTTTTTCACCGAGGGCGGATTCGTCTTGCCCGAGGCTCTTCGTACCAGCGGCGCGACCCCTGCGCCCGCCTTTGTCGGCAGCGAAGCCTGCGCTGGGTGCCACCAGGCCGAAACCGCATTGTGGAAAGAATCCCAGCACAAGCATGCCATGCAGCACGCCAGCGCCGCCTCTGTGCTTGGAGACTTTGACGACTCGGGCTTCGACTATTTCGGCGTCCATTCCCGCTTCTTCAAGAGAGACACCAAATTCTTCGTCGAGACCGACGGCCCAGACGGCAAGCTTGCGACCTTCGAGGTGAAATACACGTTCGGCATTGATCCCCTGCAACAATATCTGATCGAATTTCCCGACGGCCGGATACAGGCGCTTTCAATCGCCTGGGACAGCCGGCCGAAGGCACAGGGCGGTCAACGCTGGTTTCATCTTTATCCCAATGAAGAGATCTCGCACGACGATGTACTGCACTGGACCAAGCTTAATCAAAACTGGAATTTCATGTGCGCCGAGTGTCACTCGACGGGCGTGCAGAAAAATTACGACGCGGCCAGTGATCGCTTCCACACCACGTGGACGGAAATCAGCGTCGGTTGTGAGGGGTGCCACGGCAAGGGCTCGCGACATGTCAATTGGGCCCAAACCCAACGGAGCTGGTTTGGCAAGGACGAAGATCCTCGCAAAGGACTCGCTGTCCTGCTGAACGAGCGGGATGGCGTTACCTGGCAGTCTGATCCCAAAACCGGCAATCCACGACGCAATGTCGCCCCTGCGCTAACGCGCAGGGAGGTCGAGACCTGCGGGCTGTGCCATGCGCGACGCGGAGAATTCTCTGAGGTTTGGGTTCCAGGACAACCGCTGTCCGACACTCACATGGTCTCTACCCTTACTCGCGGGCTATATCACGCCGACGGGCAGATGCTCGACGAGGTCTACAATTATGGATCGTTCAAGCAGAGCAAGATGTTTGCAGCCGGGGTGACTTGCAGCGACTGCCACGAACCCCATGCCGCCAAGCTCCGTGCGTCCGGCGACGGCGTGTGTCTGCAATGCCATGCCTCAGACAAATATGAAGCTGCCTCGCACAATCGCCACGAGGGAGTGACACCGGCGGTGAGCTGTGCCTCGTGTCATATGCCCGTTAGTACCTACATGGTGGTCGACAAGCGCCACGATCACAGCCTTCGCATCCCCAGGCCGGATATCTCTGTGAAGCTTGGCACCCCGAATTCCTGCAATAACTGCCATGCCGACAAATCCGCACAATGGGCGGCCAACATGATCGAGCAGTGGCACGGACCAGCGCGAAAAGGTTTCCAGAATTACGCCGAGGCTTTCCAGGCATCTTGGACCGACCGTTCCGATGCAGCTGAGCTGCTGGCGCTGGTCACGGCCAGCCCCACAACGCCGGCGTTCGCGCGGGCGAGCGCTCTTAGCGAGCTTCGTTCGCGGGTTTCGCCGGCTAACATAGAACTCGCCCGCAACGGACTGGCCGACCCCGATCCGATGGTGCGGATCGGGGCGCTTGACATGCTCGACGGCCTTCCCGGCAACCGGATCTGGCCCCTGGTCTCGCCGCTTCTCACCGATTCAAGCCGGGGCGTCCGCATCAGGGCAGTTTCGGTACTGGCCGGCGTGCCGGCCGCAAACCAGCCTGCCTCCGATCGCGAGACTTTCGAGCGCGCAGCGGCCGAGTTCATCGCCGCGCAGCGTTTCAACGCCGATCGGCCTGAAGCCCGCTCGACACTTGGAAGTTTCTACGCGCGTCGCGGCCTCGCTGCCGACGCCGAGAATGAATACAAGGCGGGGCTTCGGCTGAGCCCTCAATATGCGCCTGCGGCGATCAATCTAGCCGATCTGTATCGGCAACTTGGCCGGAATGGCGACGCAGAGACTGTCCTGCGGACGGCAATTGCGCCTTCACGCCAAGACGCGGGACTGCACCATGCGCTCGGGCTCACTCTGACCAGGCAGAAACGGCCTGATGACGCCCTCGCCGAATTCCGCACGGCAACCGAAATCGAACCCGATCGATCCCGATACGCCTATGTCTACGCCGTCGCGCTGCATTCGTCCGGCCGCATCAACGAATCGATGAATGTCCTGAAAGAGAATCTTGCCCGGCATCCGGACGATCGCGAGACCTTGTCGGCCCTTGTGACCTTTAACCGTGACGCTGGAGACATCGGTGCCGCCCTCGAATATGCCGAACAGCTCTCTCGCATCACCCCAAATGACCGTGACTTGACTCGCCTTACCGACGATCTCCGCGGACGTTTGAAACGATAAAGGTTGACAAATATCTTGCGATTGTTGGTCAACTGCATTGCAGATGCCGTGTCAGACCTGACCCTTTAGGCTGTCAGCGACGGCGGGGGTATCGTCGCCGGCGGCTCCATTGTCGATCATTGCGAGTGGACTTAATTTGAACGCGTACCGGCTCGCAAAGCGCCCTTCGCCTGTCTACTGAGCGATCGTTAGCGAGGGGGATTAACGATGACGACGCACTGCTCGGTTGGTGCAGTGCGATGTCAACCATAGCCTTTGCGATCCTTGCCACGAAAAAAATAATAGACTCCAATCGAGTAAAGGAAGATCACCGGCAGAACAATGACGCCTCCATAGAAGATGAAACCAAGCGAAGCCTCCGGTGCAGCGGCGTCAGCCACCGTGATGGAATAGGGCACCATATACGGCCAGAACATCACCCCAAGCGTCCCGTATGACGCGAGAAAAAACAGCACGGTCAACGGAAACGGCAATTCGTCACGCCGAGCGCGTGCGCTCGCAACAACTCCGAATAGTGCCGCTACGGCGAGAATCGGAAAAACAAATCCCCAATGACGATCTCGCAGATTGCTTTGAGCAATCGCGTCTGCGTCGATCGTAACGGAAACAAAGAACGCAAGGCCCAGCGCGATGAACACTGCTCCGACAAGCCAGGGTATACGCGCGTATGCCCAGCTGCGCAGTGTCCCCTCGCTCTTTAAGACAAGCCACCCCGCGCCAAGCAGGGCATAGCCGAGCACCAGGCCGATCCCGGTCAACACCGAAAATGGATGTAGCCAACCGAACGCGTCGCCGGCGTATTGGCCGTTCACGACCGGAACGCCTCGCATCATCGCGCCAATAGCTGCGCCTTGAACAAACGCTACAACCACAGAGCCGAGAAACAGGCCCCAATCCCAGAACCATCGCATGCCACCGGCGCGGTTGCGAAATTCAAAGGCGACACCACGGAAGATCAGACCGAACAGCAGCAATAGCATCGGCAGGTAGAAAGCGCTGAGGAAAACGGCATAGACGACCGGGAAGGCAGCAAACAGGCTTGCTCCGATGATCACGAGCCAGGTCTCATTGCCGTCCCAGAACGGCGCGATTGCGTTCATCATCTGAACG
>JBATYU010000223.1:0-16201 GCA_049674245.1 Bradyrhizobium sp.
ATCGAATATTGATGCGGGGGACCACTTCATTCTGTGACGAACTCACTGGCGACTTCGGTGGCGCGTTTGACGCTACATCGATCGACGGTTGCCGCTTGTTTTGTCGTTTAGCGGAAATTTGGTCGCACGGCGTTTTGGGACTTTTGCAACACTATCGGTCAAAAGCGGTCATCTTGAAAGTCGGCAATGACTTCCGCTCTTCCCTCAAAATGAGAGGCCGCGCGCGGCCGTGGACCTGACGCCACGCCGCGTGCCGGTGCGTTCGCGCGCTCCGGCTGATGATGATGAAGGGTCAAGGCTCGGACGGCGGCGCGCTTGCAACGCTCAGGCAAAGGTACGTTTCAAAGATGTGGCGCCATGACGTGCGGCCGCCGTCCGATTCGGGAAGCAAAAAGCCCGCGGCCGTTTTGCGGCACGGGCTTTGAAAATTCTTGCGATGACGCCACTCTGCCGCTGATTTGCCCGGACGTGTCGACTTCCGTCTCAACAGATTGTTAATTTTAGCGAAACCGACGCGAAACCATCTTGGCAAATATCGCCGCGCAAACGAAAAGCCCGCTAACCGATTTTTTCGGCGCGGGCTTTATAGTTCTTGCGATCATATCAATGTGCCCCTGATTTGCCCGACGTGTCAACTGCGCGATGTCTCGATCGGGAGCCCGCAGAATTTTAACGAAATGCCGGCCGGACGTTGGAACGGCGTGAACAATGACCGGCAAGCCAGGAGATATCCGATGTATGTCGTCGCCGCCGTCTTGGTCGTATTGTCGGGCCTGTTCTATGCCGCGGGCAATCACGAGATCGGATCACTCGGCGTCGAGATGTGCCGCTATGGCGGCATGTTCTGCGACAATCCGTACCTTGTCCTGGTAGGCGCCGGCCTCGCTACCGTCTGGGGCACCTTCGTCAGCATCCGTTGAAGCGATACCAAAATAGCCTGCAACCATTTCGGCAGGCTCAAAATATTTCCGTATGATATCGTCATCTCGGTGATTTGCCCGACGTGTCAAATTTTTCGCCGCCAGCATCAGCCCAACCGCTTCTTGCTTGCGTTAAGCCGGCCGGTGTCTACTCGACGCGGGGGTTGCCGGCGCGGCGCGAAAATCGCGCACGAACGTTGGGTCCGACTTGCCGGTTCCGGCCGTGGAACTTTGTCCGTGGCAACGACTTAGCTTCAATCCCGCAAGCGTTTGCGAAATAGAAGTGGGCTACCGGATCTGAAGCAAAGCGCTGAAATGACCAAGACTAAGCGTCCAGCATCCAGGAAAATTCGAAGGATGCTGTTTCGATTGCTCGGTCCGGGTTTGGTGACCGGCGCCGCCGACGATGATCCCTCAGGCATCGCCACCTATTCGCAAGCGGGCGCACAGTTCGGCTACGGCTTGCTATGGACGGTGTTTCTCACGACGCCGTTCATGATCGCGATCCAGCTCATCAGCGCCCAGATCGGCCGCGTCACCGGCAAGGGCCTCGCCGCCAATGTGATGGAGCTCGCGCCGCGATGGCTGGTATTGGGACTGATCTTTCTTTTGGTCGGAGCCAACACCTTCAACATCGCCGCCGATATCGCGGCGATGGGGGAATCGCTGTCGCTCGTCATTGGCGGTCTCAATCACGAACACGCCCTGATCTTCGCATCGACGTCGACCTTGCTACAGGTCTTCGTGCCGTATCGCCGCTACGCACCGGTGTTGAAATTCATGACGCTGACGCTGTTCGCGTATGTCGCGACCGCGCTGACCGTGAAAATTCCCTGGACCGACGCCCTGCTCGCGGCAATCTGGCCAAAGCCAAATATCAATTCCGATTATTTCCTGATGGTGGTAGCCGTCCTCGGCACGACGATCAGTCCCTATCTGTTCTTCTGGCAGGCTTCGCAGGAAGTCGAGGAAATGAATCAGGGAAGGATCGACCGTCCGCTTCGCGAACTTAAAAGGGGCGGCGATCCCGAACTTGACCGCATCAAAATCGATACCACCGTCGGAATGATCTTCTCCAATGCAATTGCCTTCTTTATCATCCTGACCACCGCTTCGGTCTTGAATGCTCACGGCGTCACTAACATCAACTCGGCCACGGAAGCGGCCGAAGCGCTGCGACCGCTGGCGGGCGATTTCACTTTCCTGCTGTTCGCGCTCGGCATCATCGGCACCGGCATGCTGGCGATACCGGTGCTCGCCGGCTCCGCCGCCTACGGCGTCGCTGAAGCGTTCGGCTGGCACGCGACGCTGGAGGCCAAGGCGCCGGATGCGGTCGGATTCTACTTGATCATCGCTGCGGCCACCGTGATCGGCTTCGGGCTTGGTTTCACCGGAATAGACGCCATTCACATGCTGGTATGGAGCGCCGTGCTCAACGGCATCGTCGCCGTTCCGATCATGGCAATGATGATGGCGATCGTCGCCAATTCAAGACTGATGGGGCGTTTCAAAGCGAGACCGTGGCTGGTCGTCCTGGGCTGGGTCGGCACCGCGATCATGGCGGTCGCCGTGCTCGCCCTGTTCGGTTCGTTCGTCCGCTAGGCAAGGAGGATCGAGCCGGAGCGGTAGCCTCGACCCGTGAAAAGACAGCAGCACTATCAGCCGCGCTGCAGCAGGCGCCGCAAATTGCGGACGTCCGTTACGCTCTCGATCGCAAATACGGTCTCGATCAGGCGCGTCGACTGCTCCGGACCCAGTACCGGCGCCGTCAGATCGCGGGCCTTTTCGATCACCTCATTCCGCGTCATCGGATTGCGCGGGGTACCGCGGACCGCCGAGACGCGCTCCGACAAATGCGTTCCGTCGGTAAGATCAATTTCGACGATGGTCTCGCGCACCGGCAAGAGTTTCGCGAGCTCTTCGTCACGCACAAGATTGACCTTGGCGCGCTCCTTCAGAACGGCGGGATCCTGCATGCGCGGCTTGTCATGCGCCGCGTGGAACGACACCGTCTTGTCGAGCAGCATCACCGCGACCAGGTGCTGCAGGCAGATATCGGGAATGTCGCGGTTGTCCACCACCGTTGCGACCGAAGGCGCCAGCCGTACGGTGATCCGCTTCACCTGGCCGGCCTCGAAGGGCTTCTTGCCGCGAAGCGCCTCGATCCCGTCGAGCGGGCCTTGAATGGGCGAGCCGACCGCCCACTTCTTGATATCGGTTTGTGTGATCTCGTAGCGCTCGCCAAGCTTTTCGACCAGCCGATCGGGCTGCGCTTTCGGCGCATAGGCCTGGAAGAAATTGTCGGCGCCGGAGAAAATATCGTCGACGCCGTTCCAGCCCGATTTGACCAGAAGTGCTGCGGTGATGCCGTTGCGCGCCGGCATGCCGGCGAACACAAAGGCCTTCTCGATGTGATCGGTGTCGCGCCGCCAGGCGATGATCCCTGAGGATTGCTGCGCGGCATAGTCGAGCAGCCAGCGCATCTGGCGTGCATCAAGACCGGCCGCGCAGGCAGCCGCCGCGGCCGCGCCAAAGGTGCCGGCAATGCTGTGGGTGGCGAGGCTGCTCTCATAGCTGAAGGCAGCACCTCCCATCGCCATCACCACGCGCGGGCCGATGTCATAACCGAGCGTCACCGCGCGAAGCAGACCGGTGCCGTCAATGCCGTGAATTTCGCCCGATGCCAGCGCCGCCGGCACCACCGCGCAGCCAGGATGAGAGCGAGACTCGTTGTGGGAATCGTCGGTTTCATCGGCATGCGCCATCACGCCATTGGCAAGCGCGGCATCGATCGGCGCCGCGGTCACCGTCGATGCGACGACGGTGGTAGTGCCGTTGCCGCCATGCTCGCGGATGTAGCGCTGCCCCGCCTGACCCGGCGGCAATTCCGATCCGGAAATCATCGCGGCGATGGTGTCGAGCAGATGGTATTTGGCGTGCTCCGTCACCTCCTCCGGCAGCGCGCGCGCTGCGGCTGCGCCCATATAGGTGCAAAGCACGTTCATCACCCGACCCGGACCTGCGCCTTGCGCGAAAACGCGCACCTGTGAAATGCCAAATGCCGCAGCTGTCGCCGCCGCCAAGCCCAGAACGCGACGTCGCGAATATTTACCCAACGCTCAACCTCCTTTCGCATTTCGTGCATGGTTTCAAGCCCTAGATCGCAATCTGCCGCCCGATCTCAACAACCTGATCGTTGGGGAGGCTGAAGAAGTCGCTGACGTGGACCGCGTTGCGCTCCATGACGGCGAAGATCCGCTCCTGCCAGGCCGGCAGGCCCTGACCGTCGTCACGGGCGACAACCGTCTCATGACCCACATAATAGGTAACGTCGGCAACGTCGACCGTGCAGCCGAGCGACTTGCTGGTTGTCAGCAGGTCGGGAATGTGAGGACGTTCCATGAAGCCGAAACGCGCCTCCGCGCGCCAGAAATTCAGTACGACTTCCTTAAACGTGACGCGGTTGTCGGACGCGACCCACGGCACCGGCAGGATTTCCACGCGAAGCACAAACAGGTGCTCGTGCAACGCACGGTTATGCTTGACATGCCAGACCATCACCGGCGGCGTATCCCGCACGGTCCGGGTCAGGAACACTGCCGTGCCTGGCACCCGCGGTACGTTCTTGGCGGCAATCGCAGCCATGAATTCGGGGACTGGCGTCAGCGCCTCGTGCACCCGCATCGAGATGGCTGCAGCACCGCGATGCCATATCCACATCAGGCCGTAGACGCAGATAGCCAAGATCACCGGCACGTAGCCGCCCTCACCGATCTTGGTGAGATTGGCGAGGAAGAACGCGCTGTCCACCGTCAGAAAAAAGGCCGCGACGACGCCGGCGGCCCATATGCTCCAGCCCCAGATCTCGCGCATCGCAATGAATAGGAGGGCCGACGTCATCAACATCGTCAACGAAACCGCGATGCCGTACGCCGACGCGAGATTGTCAGACTTGCCGAATCCGATGGTGAGACCGACGGTCACGATCATCAGCAGCCAGTTGACGACGCCGACATAAATTTGTCCGTAGCCCTCCGACGAGGTCTGTTTGATCTGCAGCCGTGGCAGCCAGCCGAGCTGGATCGCTTGCCGCGTCATCGAAAAGGCGCCGGTGATGATCGATTGGCTGGCGATGATGGTCGCGACCGTCGCCAGCACGATCAGGGGCAGCAATAGCAGCTCGGGACAGAGCCGGAAGAAAATATTGCCGTCGGTCGGGGCGCCTTCGAGCACGAGCGCCGTCTGCCCGGCATAGTTAAGGATCAGGCCTGGAAAGACGATCGCGAACCAGGCAAGCCAGATCGGCCTCCTGCCAAAATGACCCATGTCGGCGTAGAGTGCTTCCGCGCCGGTGACGCACAGAAACACCGCGCCGAGCACCCAAAAGCCGGTAGCCCCGTGCGAGAACAGGTAGGACAGGCCGTACACCGGATTGAGGGCGGCGAACACCGAAGGATGTCTTACAATGCCCGAGATCCCCAGCACGGCGATAGCGACGAACCAGATCAGCATGACCGGGCCAAACAGGTGGCCGATCGTCGCCGTTCCCTTTGACTGGATCACAAACAACGCAAGCAGGATCGCAACCGCCGCCGGAACGACATAGGGCTGCAGCGCGGGCGTCGCCATATTCAAGCCCTCCAGCGCCGACAGCACCGAAATCGCCGGTGTGATCGCGCCGTCGCCGTAGATCAATGCCGCGCCGAACAGACCGACGGCTACGATGGTCGGTCGCTGCTGCTTCTTCACGCCGAGCAAGGCCATCAAGGCCAGGATGCCGCCTTCGCCGTCATTGTCGATGCGCATCGCGAACAGCACGTACTTGACCGTCGTGATGATGAAGAGCGTCCAAAGCACCAGCGAAAGCGCGCCGAGCCCGGTAGCCGCATCCGGAGATTTTTCGGCGACGCCGAGAATGGTCTTGAAGGTATAGAGCGGGCTGGTTCCGATATCGCCGAACACGATGCCAAGCGCCGACAGGCCCAGGATCGGCAGCTCGCCTTGTGGGCCCTGCCGCACAGTGTTGCCGGTGGTCGATATCGGATTTTCAGTCAAAGTACGATCCAATGCGGCAGTGGATTTATCGGCCAATCATCCGGGGTGGCATCGGCATCGGATACCCATCGCTTTCGTATAAACTATTGCGCTGGAATGCGACACCTAAACGACCCGCCGACCAGGGCCAGCGGTCCCAAGCCTCGTTGCCGGACGGGTGCGCTTGCCGTAAGCTTGACTTCACGAGAACAGCAAGGAATTACCGATGGATGCTATCCCGTTGGGTCCGGGATTCGCGGCCGAATTGCGTGGCGTGACGCTCGCAGATGTCGCTTCCGACGACACTGCTTACGCGGCAGCCCGCGCAGCTTTCGAACAGCATTCCGTTCTGGTGTTGCGCAATCAGGACGTGACCGACGAGATTCAGCTCGCTTTTTCGCGCCGCTTCGGCCCGCCGGAAGTAACCAAGGTCGGCTCGGAGGGTACCGGCTCGCATTTTGTGATCCTCTCCACCATCGGTCCCGACGGCAAGGTGGTGCCGGCCGACCACCGCATGGCGATGCGCGCCAAAGCCAATCAGCTTTGGCACACCGACTCCTCGTTCAAGCACGTGCCGGCGCTGACCTCGATCCTTTCGGCGCGCATCATTCCGGCGCAAGGCGGCGAGACCGAATTCGCCTCGACTCGCCTCGCCTTCGAGCGGCTCGATACCGATATGCGCCACCAACTGCAAAATTCCTTTGCATGGCACGACTATGCGCATTCACGCGGCCAGATCGCCCCGGGCCTGGCAAGCGCCGAGGAACGCGCGGCGCTGCCGCCGCAATGCTGGCGCATGGTGTGGGCCAATCCCGTCAATGGTCGCGGTGCGCTCTATCTTGCTTCCCATGCCTACGCGGTCGAGGGCATGGAAGCAGCAGTTGGGAAAAAGCTGATCGACGAACTGACGGCGGCGGCGACCGCGCCGGGCACGACCTACCTGCATGGATGGCGCAAAGGCGATGTCGTGATGTGGGACAACCGCGCCACCATGCACCGCGGCCGGCCGTGGCCGGCGCACGAGGCACGGCTGATGATACGAACAACGATCTCCGCAACCGAGGCCGACGGCGTCGGCGCCATGCGTCCGCCGTTCTGGCAGGCGGCTGAATAAGCGGCGTGCTCGGAAAGGCATCACAATGGCCGAAAACCGCAAAGCAAGCGCGATGGTTTTGGTGCTTGTCGGGATCGTGATGATGGCGTTTTGCGGACAAAGCCACAGCAACAGGATTGGCGGCACGAGCTGGGAGCTCGCCGGTTTCGCCGTCGGCATTCTATTGATTGCGAACGCCTGGATTTTCGAGCTGCGGAAAAGGGTCAGCGAACTCGAAAACAAGCTGTCAGCGACGAATGAGGCCAACCGAGACGCAAGGCCAAAATAAGGCCTGATGGTCCGCAAGATCACGGACCGGTTCAGCGCCAGCGTTATCGCTTAGGCCGGGTACGGCGCAAGCGCGGCCGAAATCTGCGACGCGATCAGGAAAGCCGCAAAGACGGCGGGTACGCTTATCAGTCTGAGAAATTGGTCCAAGGAAAGCATCGCTATCGTCCCCCAAAAGCAAAGCCATATAGAAAAACCCGCTCAATTGCCGCTTTGCGCGGTCTGTTGGTCGCTGGTCAGAAGCTGGTCGGTGTAGGCCGCCCCGGTAATCGTGAGCAGCGCCAAAATCGAAATGACGGCCAGTGTTTTCATGATCAAATCGTCATGTTCGATTGTGGCCAAAAACGTCAAAGCCTGATGCATTTTCGGGACGATCCCGGAAACATCATGGCTGTCCTGCCGTCGGCGAGCCCGCACGAACGCGTTCTGAATAAAAAGCAAAAAATGAAATGACGCGGAAATTTTTTCTCGCCATTTGGCGTAGCCGCAAGCCTCGCCCGCAACGAGGGCAATCGTGACGACAACGAGCGTCACGGCCATGCGCCGGCGCTGCGGCGTTGCCTAGTTCGCTTTGGGTGACGCCGTGATGTTGCGTACGGAAAGATTTGTAAGCTGGGTCAGGCCGGCCTTCGAATAACCCGCAATCGAAAGCCCGGCTACCAGCAGCAGCGCACAGTAGAATGCGACGATCCCGCGCATCCATGTTCGATAGGCCGCACGCTCCGCGGTGGTGGCTTCCCGAAACTTCTGCGCGGTCAATCCATTGGAACAGTGACCGGCGTCGTCGCCTTCTGCGAACATAAACAACTCCATAGCTAACTGGTTCTAACGACCGGAAAGCGCGCTGCTGTGTTCGCCCCTCGCGAGGCGAGCATCATTTCAACAACGCAAAAGCGTTTGAGTGCGAATACCAGTCGTTTACGGAAACACGCTCATCATTGCGAAATCGCCAGGCGCCGTTCCCGGCGACATCGACGCGAAATACGTTGCGATCAGAAACACGATCGCCAAAATCGAGTAGCCAAGAAGGATTGTCGTGTCGTGACCTCGGGCTTCAGGTTTAGCGGTGGCGAAGCGGGACTGTTGTGCGATTTCCATTGCTATAATCTCCAATAAAATGACCTTGGGATTAACGGGCGCAAACCGCGCGCTCGATGTTTCGAGCTCCCTGAAAATACTCTTTGACACAACCGCCGAATGTGAATTTTTTCACAGTCACCCAAACAAATCGACTCAACCGCGGCCGCATGATCTCCGCGCAAACGCGTTCCGCGTTTGTCGCGAGGGAAAACCGGTGCCTACTCCTTCCGGATCATGCTGTGGCAAAGCCAACATTGCTGCGGGCCCTTTCTCAGCAGCCGGCTTATTACGAGCGCGCCTCAGACCTTGAACAGCTTGGCATAACGCGCCTTGATCTCCTCGCCCTGCGCCAGCACAGCGGCGGGATCCGATTTGAGCAATTTCAACGCCGATAGCGGCGGACGGCCCGGCTTTTCCTTGACCTGTCCGTGGAACGAGCGATGGGCGTAGTCATCGACCAACAGCTGCTGGAATTCCGCACTAAAGAAGAAACTCTGGAACAGCCGCGCAGCGTTGGGATTGGGTGCGTTGCGGAACACACCCGAGGGAACGATAATGAGCGGCGAGCCTTCGGTCGCATAGACTACCTCGACCGGCTTGCCCTGCTCCTTGAGCAGGAAGAGATTATAGTCATTGCCGTCGGCCATCACGGCACGCTCACCCAACAGCAGCTTCTTCGGCGGGTCAGCCGCCGATTGCACTTGCAACACCTTCTGCTGGGCGAGTTTTTCGAAATACGACCAGCCGAGTTCGCGCGACAGCACGAAGGTCGCGGTCATGATCGCGCCGGAATAACCGGGATGCGCCTTGACGATCTTGCCCTGCCATTTCGGATCGAGCAGATCGGCGTAGCTCTTTGGCGCATCCTCCGGCTTCACCAGATCGCTGTTGTAGCCGATGGCTTCGATCCAGCCGCACGAGGTCGCCCATAGTCCTTCGGGGTCGAATTGATCCGCCGGAAAATATTTCGCGACGTCGTCGGGGAGGTAAGGCGCGAGCCAGTCCTTTGCCTTCCAGTCGAGATAGTGTGCGGGATCGGTCGAATTGGCGACGTCGACCGCGTTGATGCCGCTGGCCTGCTCCTGCGCGATGCGCTGATAAATCCGCTCGGCGCCGGAACGCTCGACATGGACAGTGATACCGGGGTATTTGGTTTCGAACGCCTTGCCGAGGCGTTCGGCGACGTTCAGCTCGAGCGCGGAATAGTAGTAGATCTTGCCTTCCTTGCGGGCGGCCTCGATCAGTTCGGGTGTCACCGCGGCTGGCGGCGGTGCAGCCGCCCTTGCCGGCTCGGCAAATAGTGCGCCGGCCACAAGCGCGGTGGAGGTCTTGAGCACATCGCGCCGCGACCATTGGCGATCTCGCATGACGTTCCCCGCATGTTGTGCGCCGCCCTAGGGGAGCGGTCGCGACGAATGAGGTTACTCTTGAGCAGATCCCGGCTCGCGGCGGACCGCCTCAACGTTGCGTTTGATACCCGTCAGCCTATCTGCATCTGTTTGGTCCGAATTTTGCGCAAAAGCGTGATAGCCAGCAGTGCGGTCACCGCATCGAGCAGGGCGACAATGATGAACACCGCGCTCCAGCTACCGGTGGTCTGCTTGAGAAACGCCGCGGCGGGTCCGCCCAAGATCGAACCGACGCCTTGCGCGACATAGAGAAAACCATAGTTCGTTGCGGCATATTTCGGTCCGAATGTGTCGGTCAAGGTCGATGGGAAGAGCGAGAAAATCTCACCCCAGCCAAAAAACACCAGGCCGGTCAGCACGACGAACAATGCAGGTCGGTCGATAAAGGCGAACAAGACAAGGATCGCGGCGCATTCCAGCGAAAATGCCAATGCCATGGTCGTCTCGCGACCGATTCGATCGGAGACCCAGCCGAAGAAGGGTCGCGTCAACCCGTTGGTGAACCGGGAGAGCGTCAGTGACAGCGGCAGCGCGGCCATACCGAGTACCAGTGCCTGCGCCACCTTGTATTCATTGGCAAAGGGCCCGACATTGGATACCACCATGAGCCCGCTGGTCGACATCATGCTCATCATGATGAACAGCAGCCAGAAGGTCGGCGTTTTCAGCATTTCCGCCGGCGCATAACTGCGCTTCGACTGCATAGTGGTGGCAGACGCCGGTGAATAGCCGTCCGGTTGCCAGCCTTCCGGAGGAACGCGCAGCCATTGCGCGGTGACGATGCCGATGATGCCCTGGATGATACCCCATACGACAAGTGTACGAGCATAGCCGTCGCTCTTGATCATGCTGTCGATGGGAAAGCTGGTGAAAATCGCGCCGAAACCATAGCCCGCAGCGGCAAGACCCGTCGCCAGTCCGCGCCGGTCCGGGAACCAGCGCACCATCAGACCTATAATTCCGACGTAGATAATGCCGGTTCCAAAGCCGCAGATCACGCCATAGGTAAAGTAAAGTGCCCAGATGTCATTGACGTAACTGGATAGAATCCAGCCGCCGCCCGACATCAACGCACCGATCGAAATCAAGAGCCGCGGGCCAAAGCGATCGACCAAATAAGCCTGCAGCGGTGAACACCAGGTCTGCAGAATAATCAGGAGGGAGAACGTCCACTGCAATTCGGCAAGTGTCGTTCCGAGCTTTTGGTTGAGTGGCCCCGTGAACAAGGTCCATACGTATTGCGGCGACGAAATTGCCATCATAGCAATCAGGCCGAGAACGAGTTGGCACCAGCGGTTCCAGTACCAACCAGTCGGAATAGTCGAACTCGAATTTGCCATGACAAGCCCCCTCATTCGCCGGTCGAACCCAATCCCGACGGCTTGACCATTATTGGTCTGGCGGTGAAGAACCGCAATGCCGGAACGCTATCGGGCTAGGGTTACGGACGCAATTTACGGATCAATTTCCGGGCTGCGAGGCGGTGCCCGCCGTCGGAGCCCGGTGGATGACTTGATTGTTCGCTGTCAGTGTCGCCACCCTCGAAAGTATTTGACGAACGGCTTTGCTACCGGGCCACGCCGCTGTCTGGCATTCTGGGCCAAATGGAGGAACAAGATGCCCCCAACCGACGTCCTGATCATCGGAGCCGGTCCGACCGGCCTCGTGCTCGCACTTTGGTTGACCAAGCTCGGCATCAAGGTCCGCATTATCGACAAGACGGCCGAGCCGGGGACGACCTCGCGGGCGCTAGCGGTGCAGGCGCGCACCCTTGAACTCTACCGCCAGCTCGACCTTGCAGATGCCGTGGTCGCAAAGGGCCACCAGGTTCCTGCAGTCAATCTCTGGGTCAAGGGCCAGCAGAAGGCGCAGATCTCGCTGTTCGCCATGGGCTCCGGGCTAACGCCCTACCCGTTCCTGCAGATCTTTCCCCAGGACGAGCATGAGCGGCTGTTGATCCAGCGGCTAGGCGCGCTCGGCGTTGCGGTCGAGCGGCGCACCGAATTGGCCCGTTTTACGGAGCAGGAAAATGGCGTGCTGGCGCGCTTGCGTGGGCCCGACGGCGAGGAGCAGGATTGCGAAGCGAGCTACATCGTGGGCTGCGATGGCGCGCGCTCGGCGGTGCGGGCGACGATCGGCGCCAGCTTTCCGGGCGGCACCTATCGTCAACTCTTTTATGTTGCCGACGTCGAAGCCAGTGGCGCTGCGCTGAACGGCCAGCTCCATGTCGATCTCGACGAGGCCGATTTCGTCGCTGTGTTTCCGCTTGCTGGAGAAGGACGCGCGCGGCTGATCGGAACGGTGCGCGACGAGCGCGCCGACCGTGCCGATACGCTGACCTTCAGCGACATCAGCAACCACGCGATCGGCCAGATGAAGGTGGTGATTGCGAAGGTCAACTGGTTTTCGACCTACCATGTGCATCACCGGGTCACGCAACAGTTCCGCAAAGACCGCGCCTTCCTTGCCGGCGACGCCGCGCATATCCATAGTCCCGCCGGCGGCCAGGGCATGAACACCGGGATTGGCGATGCCATCAACCTTGCCTGGAAACTGGCCGCGGTCGTAGCCGGCCGCGCGCCTGATAGCTTGCTCGACAGCTACGAAGCCGAGCGGATCGGCTTTGCGCGTCGGCTGGTTGCGACCACCGATCGCGCGTTCAGCTTTGCTACCGCCGAAGGCCGGCTCGCGGATTTCGTGCGCACACGCATCGCGCCGGTCGTTATTCCAGCAGCCTTTGCATTCGAGGCGGTGCGAAGATTTGCATTCCGCACTGTTTCGCAGATCATGTTGAATTATCGCGAGGGTCCCTTAAGCCGGGGCGTGGCCGGCAGCATACATGGCGGAGACCGCTTGCCGTGGGCTCCGATCGATGGAGCGGACAACTTCGCTTCGCTGAATGCAATGGATTGGCAAGTCCATGTCTATGGCTCCGCCAATTCGGCGCTCACGGCATGGTGCGCGCGCCAAAACGTCCCGCTGCACGCGTTTGCATGGCGACCCGAATATGAGCGAGCCGGCCTTGCGCGCGACGCGCTCTATCTGCTCAGGCCGGATAGCTACGTCGCGCTAGCCGACACCTCGGGCGCGCCCGCAGTGCTTGATCGCTACTTTGCGGATCGGCGCATTCGGCCGGGGCCGCCGACAACATCTGCCTGATCGCGATCAATCGCGCGGCGCAATCGCGTTGCTCGGCGTGGTGCGGTCGGTGATCTGCTGGCCGAACAGACTGCCGATCAATTCGACCGCGGTGCGCGCGGTTCGGCCCCGCTCATCGAGGAACGGATTGAGTTCGACGATATCGACCGACCCGACCAGCCCGGAATCGTGCAGCATCTCCATGATCAGATGCGCTTCCCGGTAGGTCGCCCCGCCGGGCACCGTGGTGCCGACACCGGGCGCGACGGCTGGGTCGAGGAAGTCGACGTCGAAACTGACATGCAAGAGGCCGTCGCGGGCACTCACCTTGTCGATGACGCGGCGGATCAGGACGCCGACGCCAAACTCATCGATCGCCCGCATGTCGGCAATGCTGATGCGGCGACTGCGCATCAAATCCTTTTCCAGCTTGTCGATCGAGCGCGTGCCAAACAATTCCAGCCGGTCCGGCTCGATCGATGCACGCGGCTCTTCGCCAAGCAGGCCTTCGAGGCCACCCTCACCGCACAAAAATGCCGCCGACATTCCGTGCATGTTCGCCGATATCGTGGTCGCGGGCGTGTTGTAGTCAGCATGCGCGTCGAGCCAGAGCACGAACAGCTCCCGGCCGGTCTCGCTGCAATGCCGCGCCACGCCGTTCACCGAGCCCATCGACAACGTGTGATCGCCGCCAAGAAAGATCGGCAGCGCGCCGGAGCGCGCCAGCTCATAGCTCTGCCTGCTCAGCGCCCGGGTCCAGCGCTGGATTTCCCGATAGTGGTTGGCGTTTTCGGGTGGCGCGTCGGTCGGATCGGCGGCGCCGTTGACGGAAAGATCACCGTGGTCCGTTACCTCCAAGCCGAGGGTTTCGAGCAAGGTCGAAAGACCCGCGGTTCTAAGCGCCGCAGGTCCCATCAGGGTGCCGCGCTGCGATGCCCCCATATCGATGGGGGCACCCAAGAGCGCAATTCGTTTGGTCCTGATATTGCCCACATGCCCTCCCGGCAGAATTGAGCTCCGGCGGCCAAGGTAACAGAGATTCCCTCCGCGGGTTTCCTTGAGCTTCGGCCTGTCTGTGGAACAAATGCCGCCGCCTCGCATTCTCCCTGGCAAGAGGCCGTCACCCGCCGTTCACAACGGCGCCAGTCGCGGATAGCCAAAGGTCTTGAGAGGCCCGCTGTTCAAAACGAGCGCACGCGCGGATAGCCAAAGGTGACGGCCTCAAGCGGTTGACCCGCCGCAGAGGCCATCATTTCGCGAGCATCGGCAAGTGAACACTGAAAAACCGCAACCGATACCCCAGCCGGGCATGGCGGAACGGGCTATCGATGCCGCAACCGACGTGTCGCGCACGATCACCGAGGTGACCGCAGCACTACGTTCCGCCGCGGACCGGCTGAGCGAAGCGGTTGCGACTGCCAGGCAACCAGGCAAGCCGCTTGCAGCCGTCAGCGCCATCACCCGGGAAGCGCCGCTCACGAGCCTGCTTGTCGCATTCCTGTTCGGGATCGCGGTTGCGCGTCGGCGCTAGACTATGCCTTGCTGTCTCGGGGGAGATAGAATCAAGCCCGCCGGGGTTCTGTCAGGCTGCTGCGCCCGCCGCCGGCTCGTCTCCGGCGCAGCCAGAAATTGGGCCTCGAATGCAGGAACCGGCATTGGCCGGCCGAAGCAATAGCCCTGCCCTTTTTCGCATCCCATGCGCATGAGAAGATCGGCGGTAGCCCTGTTTTCGATACCCTCTGCAATCACCGACAGGCCGAGCTGCTTGCTGAGACCAATGGTCGAACCTACGATCGCCGCGTCATCGGGATCGGTGAGCAGGTCGAGCACGAACGACCTGTCGATCTTAAGCCCATCGAGCGGAAATTTCTTCAGATAACTCAGGCTGGCGTAGCCGGTGCCGAAGTCGTCGAACACGGTGTGCACGCCCAGTTCCCGAATTTGGAAGAACGTGTCCAACACACTCTTTTCATCGAGAAGCAGAATATCCTCGGTCAACTCCAGCTCGAGTAGCGACGGCGCCAGGCCGGTGACGGCAAGCACCTTGGCAACCGCACCGGCAAGGGAGCCCGATTGCAATTGCGAGGGGGACAGGTTGACGCTCACGCGAACGCCGCGTCCGGCGAGTTCCCAGACCCTGGCCTGCCTGCACGCGGTATTGAGCACCCAACCCGCGATCCGCTCCGAGATCGATGAAGTATTCACCACCGGCATGAATTCCGCGGGCGATACGAGACCGCGTTCCGGATGGCGCCAGCGGATCAGCGCTTCCGCGCCAATCAGACCGCCGTCGATCAGACGGACCTGCGGTTGATAGAACAGCTCGAATTCTTCGCGTTCGATCGCGAGCGCCAGTTCGGCTTCCAGCCGCAGCCGCGCTTCGAGTTCCTCCCGGATAGCGTTCTCGAACATTACGTAGCCGCCATGCCGCGCCGCCTTGGCACGACACAGCGCCAGATGGCCATTGCCTATGAGTTCGTCCGCCGTTCGCCCTCCCTCGGGATGGACAGCTACCCCGAAACGGACCTTGACGCGATGCAGCCGCGTTCCAGCGGTTAGTGGACTATCGAACGCAATAGCGATGCGCTCGCAGAATTGTGCAACCGTCTTGGTTTGGGCGCCGCCCGGAATGGCGATGGCAAACTCGTCACCACCAACGCGCGCGACCATTCCCTCGCCTCCCGCTTCGCAGCTTAGTCGCTCCGCGACAGCGCGCAGCACAAGATCGCCGAAGGCATAGCCGAGCATGTCGTTGATTTGCTGAAAGCCGTCGAGGCCGAGCACCAGCAAGGCCGCCGCACCGGGTTGTTCCGCGGCTGCCGTGATCATGGCGTCCAGTCGGGCGTGAAGTGTATTGCGGTTCGCAAGCCCGGTGAGCGAATCGTGTTCGGCCAGGTAGCGGATGCGTTCGGCTTCTCGCTTGCGCGCCGATATGTCACGCAGCACCGCGCCATACTGCACCTCGTCGGTGCCCTGCCAGCCGGAGAAGCATGCCTCGACCGCAAATACTTCACCGTTTTTTCGGCGCCCGTCGAATTCCGTGACCGTGCCTCCGGGCGCCAGTGATCCCGCTCGCACCGCGTCTCGGATCGAAAACGAACGCGGGACACCTTCGCCGGTACCGGCGCAGATCGTATCGAAGGGACGACCGACCATTTCCGCCTGCTGATAGCCGAAAATCGAAGTCGCACCGGGATTCCATACCGTAATCAGATAATGGGAGTCGGTGCATACCAGGC
>JBATYU010000224.1:0-5166 GCA_049674245.1 Bradyrhizobium sp.
ACCACCACCACCACCATCACCACGGTCACGTGCATGCCCACGCCCATGGTCCGGCTTCGCCGCATCCGGCGCAGCCAGCACCTTGGTCGATCCTGCGCATGCCAGTCGTCTCAAGGCTTTTCGCGGCGCTCGCGGTCAGCGCCATCCTTTGGGCCGTGGTTTGGCTCGCGATGAGATGAGCATGGCCGCGCAAGTCCAATTCCGCCAAATCCAATTCCACGATGTCACGCTGGGCTACGATCGCCACCCGGCGGTGCATCATCTTAATGGTGAGGTCGCCTGCGGCGCGCTGCTGGCGATCGTCGGCCCCAACGGCGCCGGCAAGTCGACGCTGTTCCGCGGGCTCGTCGGCATTTTGAAGCCGCTCGCGGGCTCGATCGCGACCGGCGGCCTCGACGTGAGGGATATCGCCTATCTGCCGCAGACCGCCGACATCGACCGCAGTTTTCCGATCTCGGTATTCGATTTCGTCGGCACCGGGCTGTGGCGCGCGACAGGATTTTTGGGCGGCATCGGCAAGGCCGCGCGCGAGAAGATCGCACAAGGGCTCGCCGCCGTCGGCCTCACCGGCTTCGAGAACCGCGCCATCGGCACGCTGTCGGGCGGGCAGATGCAGCGCATGCTGTTTGCGCGGGTGCTGTTGCAGGACGCGCGGCTGATCGTGCTCGATGAGCCCTTCAACGCCATCGACGCCAAAACGTCCGCCGATCTGCTCGCGCTGGTAAAGCGCTGGCACGCGGAAGGGCGCACCGTGCTGGCGGCCTTGCACGACATGGATCTCGTGCGCGGCAATTTTCCGCAAACCCTGCTGCTGGCGCGCGAGCCTGTCGCCTGGGGCGCGACATCGGAGGTGTTGACCGCGGAAAACCTGCTTGCCGCGCGGCGGATGTGCGAGGCGTTCGACGACAGCGCGGCGCCTTGCGTCGCCGACGACGTGCCGTCGCGGGCTGCTTGATTCAAATGATTCACGATGCGCTGATCGCACCGTTCACCGAATTCGAATTCATGCGCCGTGCGCTTGCCGCGGCAATCGCGCTGTCGCTCGGCGGCGCGCCGATCGGCGTGTTCCTGATGCTGCGGCGGATGAGCCTCGTCGGCGATGCCATGGCGCATGCGATCCTGCCGGGGGCGGCGATCGGCTTTCTGTTGTCCGGGCTCAACCTGTTCGCGATGACGACGGGCGGATTGATCGCGGGCTTTACGGTCGCGATCCTAGCCGGCGTGGTTTCCCGCACCACCGGGCTGAAGGAGGACGCCTCGCTTGCGACCTTTTATCTCGCCTCGCTCGCGCTCGGCGTCACCATCGTCTCCATCAAGGGCACCAATATCGATCTGTTGCACGTGCTGTTCGGCAATATTCTCGCAATGGACGACCAGACCTTGCTCGTCGTGGCCTTCAACGCCACCATCACGCTTGTGGTGCTGGCCGTGATCTATCGGCCGCTGGTGGTCGAAAGCGTCGATCCGCTGTTCCTGCGTACGGTGAGCCGCGCCGGCGCGCCGGCGCATCTCGCCTTCCTGGCGCTCGTGGTCATCAACCTCGTCAACGGCTTTCAGGCGCTCGGCACTTTGCTTGCGGTTGGATTAATGATCCTGCCTGCCGGCATCGCGCGGTTCTGGTCGCGCGATATCACCGGCATGATCTGCATCGCGGTGATATCAGCTATCGCCTCTAGTTACGCGGGGCTGGTGCTGTCGTTCCAGACCAAGGTGCCGTCGGGGCCCGCGATCATCCTGGTCGCGACGGTGCTTTATGTCGGCTCGGTGCTGTTCGGCAAGGTCGGCGGGCTGATCCGGCAGATATTTCCCGCACCCCACCTCGAAGCGTAGCGGTCGATATGATGCGGCGGCTTCAATTCCGGATCTTCTGTCTTGCGATGCTGGCCTTTGCATCTCCGGCGCGGGCGGCAGGCGCCCTCGAGGTCGTCGCCAGCTTTTCCATTATCGGCGATTTCGTAAAGAATGTCGGCGGCGACCGCGTCAATGTCACCACGCTGGTCGGCCCCAACGGCGACGTGCATGTCTATGCGCCCGCGCCGGCCGACGCGAAGAAGATCGCGGATGCCAAACTCCTCGTCATCAACGGCCTCGGCCTCGAAGGCTGGCTGCCGCGGCTCGTGCAATCCTCAGGCGGCAAGGCGCCGATAACAGTGGCAACCAACGGCATTGCGCCGCTCCGGCAAGGCTCGGACGCCGATCCGCATGCCTGGCAATCGGTTGCAAACGCGAAGATCTATGTCGCCAACATCAGCGATGCGCTCGTTGCCGCCGACCCTGGGGATGCCGAAGCGTTTCGCGCCAATGCCGCTCGATATGCGGCAGAGCTCGATGCCCTCGACGGCGAGGTGCGGGCGGCGGTCGCGCAGATCCCGCCGGCCCGGCGCAAGGTGATCTCCACCCACGATGCCTTCGGCTATTTCGCAGCCAGCTACGGCATCGAATTCGTCGCGCCAACAGGCGTTTCCACCGAGGCCGAGCCAAGCGCGCGCGATGTCGCTAAAATCATCAGCCAGATCAACTCGGCGAAGATCCCGGCGGTTTTTCTGGAAAATTTTGGCGATCCCAGACTGGTCAGCCGGATCGCAGCCGAGACCGGCTCAAAAGTCGGCGGAACGCTGTTTTCGGACGCCCTGACGGACGAAAAGGGCCCTTGCCCCACTTACATTGAGATGGTCAGGCACAATATAAAGACCCTGACCAGCGCGCTCGGCAATTAGGGCAGGGGCCACCCTGCCGCCGGCGCCAAGTGCGGGCTTCCGGAGTTGCTATGGCTGAATCGTCGTCTCAGAAAATTCCCGTGACCGTGCTGACCGGCTATCTCGGCGCCGGCAAGACCACGCTTCTGAACCGCATCCTGTCGGAAAATCACGGCAAGAAATACGCCGTCATCGTCAACGAATTCGGCGAGATCGGCATCGACAACGACCTGATCATCGGCGCGGACGAAGAAGTGTTCGAGATGAACAATGGCTGTGTCTGCTGCACCGTGCGCGGCGATCTCGTCCGCATCCTCGACGGCTTGATGAAGCGCAAGGGCAAGTTCGACGCCATCATCGTCGAGACCACAGGTCTCGCCGATCCGGCGCCGGTGGCGCAGACCTTCTTTGTCGATGAGGACGTGCAGAAGAATGCCCGCCTCGATGCGGTCGTGACCGTCGCCGACGCCAAATGGCTGAGCGACCGGCTGAAGGACGCGCCTGAAGCCAAGAACCAGATCGCCTTCGCCGACGTCATCGTGCTCAACAAGACCGACCTCGTTTCCAAACCTGAATTAGCCGAAGTCGAGGCGCGGATCCGCGGCATCAACCCTTACGCCAAGCTGCATCGCACCGAGCGCTGCAAGGTGGCACTGTCGGACGTGCTGGAGCGCGGCGCCTTCGATCTCGATCGCATCCTCGACATCGAGCCGGATTTCCTGGAGGCCGGCGACGATCACGATCACCACGGCCATGATCACCATCATCACGATCACGGCCATGGCCATGGCTTGAAGCACTATCATGACGAGGAGATGCAATCGCTGGCGCTGCGCACCGACAAGCCGCTCGACGCCACCAAATTCATGCCGTGGCTGCAAAACCTCGTCGCCAGCGAGGGCCAGAAGATTTTGCGCTCGAAAGGCATCCTCGCCTTCTCTGACGACGACGACCGCTACGTATTCCAGGGCGTGCACATGATGCTGGAAGGCGACCACCAGCGGAAATGGAAGGACGGCGAGCCGCGCGAAAGCCGCCTCATCTTCATCGGCCGCGAATTGCCGGAGCAGACGATTCGCGACGGCTTCGAAAGCTGCATCACCTCGTGATGAGCGCTTTCGAGCCGGGCGGCGAACAAGCCTCCATCGCTTCCGTCACCGACCGCGTGCGGCCGGTCACGATCGGCGCGCCCGTCACGTCAATTCATTTTCTTGGGCCGCGCTTAGCCTTTGTCGGCGCCGAGGAAAGCGTCGCCCTGATGGACGCCCAAGGGGATGGGCAAGGCGCGATCTCGCGCGTCACCGTCCATGACGGCGGCATCCTCTGCACGGCGTCCGACGGCGCGCGCATCGTCATGGGCGGCGATGACGGCAAGCTTGCCGCGCTCGATGCCAAGGGTGAAGTCACGCTGCTGGCGCAAGATGCAAAACGGCGCTGGATCGACAATGTCGCGCTTCATCATGACGGCGCGGTAGCCTGGTCGGCCGGCAAGACCGCCTTCGTCCGCGGCGGCAGGGGAGAAGACAAGACGTTCGATATGCCCTCGACCGTCGGCGGCCTGGCGTTCGCGCCAAAAGGCCTGCGCGTTGCGGTCGCGCATTATAACGGCGTGACCTTGTGGTTTCCCAACATGGCGGCGAACCCGGAATTTCTGGAATGGGCGGGCTCGCATCTTTCCGTGGTGTTCAGCCCGGACAACAAGTTTCTGGTCACCGCGATGCACGAGCCGGCGCTGCATGGCTGGCGGCTCGCCGATAACAGGCATATGCGCATGTCGGGCTATCCCGGCCGCGTCCGCTCGATGTCGTGGAGCGCGGGCGGAAAATTCCTGGCGACCTCGGGCGCCGACGCCGTGATCCTGTGGCCGTTCGCGAGCAAGGACGGCCCGATGGGCAAGGAGCCCGCGATGCTCGCGCCCTTGCAGGCGCGCGTCTCCGTGGTCGCCTGCCATCCGAAGCAGGACGTGCTGGCCGCCGGCTATAGCGACGGCACCATTTTGATGGTGCGGCTGGAGGACGGCGCGGAGATCCTGGTGCGCCGCAACGGCACGGCCGCGGTCGCTGCACTAGCCTGGAATGCGAAAGGCACGCTGCTGGCGTTCGCCGCGGAGGATGGCGATGCCGGCTTGTTGACGCTCTGAGTTCCATCCGGAACCATTCGGCAGTGGCGGCCGTTGATACCGACGAACAGGATCGCGGGTCGAGCGCCATGTCTTCAAATCCCAAGTCTCCCGACGACAGTAAACGTGCCTACCGGAGAGATTTGCTGCTGGCGTCTGCGCTGGTGACGATAGGGCTTGTAATGTCGGGCTTGTCGCTAACCGTGCTGATGGCGCGCGATCCGCCACAGATGGCGCAGGCGACGCAGCCGCTGCAATCGTCGCCGCCTGAGGTTCAAGACAAGCCCGCGGAGTCAAAACCCGGCGGCGACCGGCCGACCACGCCGGCGCCGGAGCCGGCTCGCCCCGATG
>JBATYU010000225.1:0-4270 GCA_049674245.1 Bradyrhizobium sp.
ATCAGGCGACGGCCCTGCGCCGATCCCGCACAGAAGCAAGTGCCCGGCGAGTGGATGACGCAAAAAGGGATTGACTCTTCGAGGCCCGTTACAGAAGCCTCGCGTGCGAAAGTAAAAAGCACACGAGTTAGTCACTACAGGTTCACCGGAAACATCCCGGCCTTCCCTGCGCAATGGTTTACGGCTTATACGTGCTCCCCGGTGAACGGGCTCTTTTGCCACCGTCGACTGCGCTTCGTCTCGCAGACTTGACTCCAGCGTCGCGAAGTCAGGACCACACGATTTCGCCGTCCGCTTCGGCGCCACTCGTCAACGGCACCTCCGCGTCCATCGCATCCCGCCCCACGTTTCGTGACGATCGCGATACGCCCCTCTTGTCGAGGCGGGACGGTTGGCAGGAAGCCACTGATTTGGGGTGGCGGTCAAGATTTTTTCTGGAAATCGGAAATCCCGTTGATCGGGCAGGAGAATTTGGCTTTTAGAGCATGATCCGGAAAAGTGGGTACCGGTTTTCCCTCGCGACAAACGCGAAAACGCGTTTGCGCGGAGATCATGCTTAAACAAAAGTGAGAAGCGGGATGACGATTCGAAGAAAAGTCATCCTGCTCTGGACGCATGCGATTTTGCCCGTCTCGGGCAAATCAGTTGACCACTCCACGGCGTCCCCCTCGTTCACGCAGCACTTTCAAGAAACGGATTGACGATGGCGAGGCGGCCGAATGTGCGGTCGTGCTGCATGTCTTCGGTGAACAGCGTGTCGCAGCCGGCCTCGATCGCCGAGGCAACGATCAGCGCGTCGTAGAAGGCGAGGCCGTGATCGCGCGCGAGCGCGAGCGCGGCGTCGTGGGTGTTCAGGGTTATGGGTAAGACATCGTCGAATGCTGTGCGAAAAAGGCCGAGCGCTAACTCGATCTGCGGCCACTCGTGGCGGAGCTTCCGCCGCGCGACATGCACGAACTCATTCAGCACCTGGACGCTTGCGACGCCTCCACGGCTTAGGCAATCGGCGGCCTGTTGTCTTTTCGCGTCCGAGGTCGCGGTGTAGATCAAAATGTTGGTATCGAAGAACGCTTTCACCGCTCGTTGGCCTCTTCTCGATCGAATTTGTAATCGGGAGGAAGGGTCCAGTTGAGGGAGGCCAGACGCTCGAGCGCCCGCCGACGCTGCTCTTGCTTGGTCTCAACCTCGATGACGCCGTCCTTGGCGGCAACGACATTTATTTCATCGCCTTCCTTGAGCCCAAGCTCGTCCACCAGCTTCTTGGGCAACCGAACGGCAAGGCTGTTACCCCATTTGGAAACCTGCATCGTTGGCTCCATGATATCCTTCCATGATATGTGTATCATAATAAGGATATCATAAAGTTTCAAGACGCGACTTGCGCGAAATCGCGGCCCGACGATGGGCGAAGGCAAGCACAGGGCGCAAAGTGGCGGGCCGCCACCTTGAACGGTATAGCAATATCGCTATAGCCGGCGAGGCTCACTACCGCGAGAGCTACGGAACAGGAGGCAACGAGTGAGCAACAACAAGAAAGTGAGTGCAAGCAGCGGCAACGTCTTCGCCGACCTTGGCTGTGCCAACCCGGAAGAAGAGCTTCTCAAGGCCAAGCTGGTTCGCGAGCTCCGCGGAATCATCAAACGTCGGAAGCTTACCCAGACCAAGGCTGCCGTCGTGCTCGGACTGAAGCAGCCGGATGTTTCCGCGCTTGTCACTGGCCGCGTCGGCAAATTTTCGATCGATCGATTGGTTCGATGCCTGGATCGATTGGACTACGAGGTAGACCTCATTGTGCGCCAAAAGCCGCACCGCGCTTCTTCGCGGGCCTGCCACGAGCACAATTATTGGTTTATAGGTCCCTTCGTTGAATGCATGACGGGTAAAGGCTCAGCGGGAAGCTACGGTGAAGCACGCGAAGATCACGATCAAGAACTATCGGGGGTTCACCGACGCAGAACCCGCAATTATCGAAATCGGTCCGGGTTTCACCGCGCTGTTGGGAAAGAATAATGCTGGGAAGTCGTCGGCGAAGCTTTTGTTCTACGAGCTGAGGGGCTTGCTCAACGTACTCGCGCAAATGAACCCTCAACAAGGACCGGGGTTTTACCCGTCCGTTCAAGGAGCCGCCGTGGATGTGGCCTATTTGGGCATCACGGACCCAGAGGAGCTTTTCAACAATACAAATGCTCGCCCGATATCAATTGAAATTGAAGTTCTTGACGCCGAAGCCGCAACGGCATTGGGAAATTGCGTCTACAAGCTTCAGGTAACTTGTGAGCGAAGTGTTCCACAAAGATGGGTGTTGGAAGCTTTCGGGACCAATCCGCGGGGCCAAAAAATCCACTCACCTAACGGGTTCAATCCGGCTGGCCATCTGACGGTGCGCAGCCCCGATGGAACGATAGTGGTAGATACTGTTGACCTCTTTGCTGTTCTGAAGGCTTTGGCTGACGCCCGCTACTATGGTCCGTTTCGTAACGCGATAAACGTTGGAGCGGCAGATCACTTCGATCTAAGACCGGAACCGCCTTCATTGATCTTTGGAACGGCTGGAAGACTTCCGGCGTTAAGGCGCAAACGCGGGCCATTGGACAAGTCACTGAAGACATTCGGCGGCTCTTCGAATTTGATCAACTGGAGATAAATGCCTCCACTACACTTCACACTTTGATGGTCACGATAGACGGGCACGCGTATCGGTTAGCCGAATTGGGGTCTGGCATCGCGCAGTTCATAATGGTTCTTGGCAATGCTGCCACCACAAAGCCGTCCATCGTTTTTATCGATGAGCCGGAAACCAATCTGCATCCCGCGCTCCAGATAGATTTTCTATTGGCCTTGGCCCAATAGGCAGGCGTTGGTTGCGTATTCTCGACGCACTCGGTTGGATTAGCCCGGTCAGTCGCAGACCGGATATATTCCTTTCAGAAGGGCCAAAGAGGTCCTTTAGTTAGGGCATTCGAAGCAACCCCAAATTACATGGAATTCTTGGGCGAACTAAGTTTTTCAACATTCAAAGAGATGGGGCACGATAGATTGTTGCTTGTTGAAGGGGTGAATGACGTTAAGGCAATACAACAATTACTGCGTCTTGTGAAAAAGGAGCACACTACTGTTATCCTACCTCTCGGTGGAAATCAGCTGGCTTCGCAGGGCAGAGACGCCGAGTTAAACGAACTTACGCGGCTATCTACTAACATATTCGCCATCGTCGACAGTGAGCGAGCCGCTGCGGACAATCCCGCAGCTGAAAGACGGTTGGCCTTTGCCAAAACGTGCAGCAAAATCGGAATAAAAGTTTGTGTAACGGACCGCCGCGCGCTGGAGAATTATTTCACCGATAGCGCAGTTAAGGCGGCGCTTGGAGCCTCCTTCTCTGGATTACAACCCTACGAATCTCTGAAGGATGCACCTAACGGATGGAATAAGTCAGATAACTGGAAAATTGCTCGTCAGATGACGCTTGACGAATTGTCTGGAACTGACGTCGGCAGGTTTATTGAAAGCATCTGAGAGCCGATGATGGAGCGAGCAGGGCTCACAATATGAACGGGATAACCAACGAGGGTCTGCTGACAGAGCTCGAGGACATCATCCGATCTCAACCTCCCTATGGCGAGGTGCGGCGGAATACACCAGAAAACCGCGGTTGGGTTGGCCGGGCCGTCGCTGCTGTCGGAGCTTGGGACGTTAAGGCTGGTGAGCAAGCACGAAGGTATGCAGCGTTGATGCGGAACACGATGGCACGCGACGCATACGAAGGTGTCGATGGGTTAATAAACCTAATCTATGAAGCTCGGAGTTCTTTGAGACTTAACATCGTTGGCCCTGTAAACGCTGCTATCGGCCAAGGGCTGGTGTTCGATTATTTTGATGAAATACGTAAGATCATTGCAATGGCGCATAAGGATATCCTGTTTGTCGACCCCTATCTGGATGCTGATTTCGTCTCGCGATATCTCCCGCATGTTCAACCGGGCCTAACAATACGGCTATTAGCACGCGAGAAAATGGCAACGCTTTTGCCGGCGGTAGTTGCCTTTGTTCAACAGCACCGAGCTTCAATCGAGGTTAGAACCAGCTCCGGCTTTCACGACAGATATGTCTTAATCGACGGCGCGGCTTGCTATCAATCTGGAGCCTCCTTCAAGGATGGAGGACGTAACGCGCCAACCACGGTTACCCAAATCGCAGACGCTTTTCCCGCTGTTCGAGATACCTACGAGGACCTCTGGAAGGCGGGTACCTCCGTTTTTCCTTAGTACAAAAC
>JBATYU010000226.1:0-2875 GCA_049674245.1 Bradyrhizobium sp.
GTCTGTGAGGTCGGACAAGATTTCGAGCTCAGGCGGCGCCCCCGCCGATCGCATCTTTCAATTCTGCGCCGGTTTGATTGCCCTGACAACGGGCATCTCTTTCGTCATGGCCCGATTTATACCGGCCATCCACGTCTTTTTGCTTGTGAGGCCAGGAAGGCGGTTTTCCCGGCCGCTCGCGATCTAGCCCAGGTTTGCCGCAATCGCTTCATAATCGGTGAAGACGACGTCGCCTTCCGAAAGCTCCGGACCGTAGGCGGCCTCGAATTTCTTCACGGCGGCCGAACTCGCATGCGCCTTGTGGGCCGCCTCATTCTCGAAGATGAAGAAATGCACGAAGCGGGTCGGATCGTCCTGGCTCTGCCAGGCGAGATAAAGTTTGGTGCCGGGCTCGTTCGCCCTGACATAGGGGACGAACTCGGCAATCGCTCGCTTTACTTTGTCGATGCCGGACGGCTTTACGCGGTAATGCGCGATGGTTTGGATGGGCATTGGGTGCTTTCGTTGCGATGTGAAGGGATGATGAAACGCGATTTCGTCAAATCGTCATTCGCGCCAGCGCGGCCCCGGATTCCTGCCCTCGGCGTAGCCCTTGAGCCGGTACATCAGCTCGCCCCAGGTCGAGTTGCAGGTCGCGACCATGTCGGTCATCTCCTTCCACCCGCTTTGCGTAAAGCGCAGCAGGCTGCCGCCATTTTGCGGCTCGATGCGCCAGGTCAACGTGGTGCCGTTCCATTCGGGATTATCGCCATGGCAGTTCCAGACCACTTGCCGCGGCGGATCGAGCGCCTCGATGGTCATCCGGAAGGTCATCGCCCTTTTTTCGAAACCGAATTCGGCTTTGCCGCCGACCTTGTCCTCGGCAACCGTGTCCGCCGTCCACCAGCCGCGCAGTCCCGCTTGCGTCGCGAGCGCGCCGTAAACGCTCGAAGGCGGCGCCTCGATCGGAATCAAATGGCGAATTTCGGCCATGTAGGTCACCTCATTTTGCGCGGTCTGTGAAATGCTGCCGGACGGCGAGCGTTTGTAGACTATGCACGCTGGACGCTTTGACTATTGCCATTCAGCCATATTACGTTCGCCCAATTATTGTGAAGTTTCACAATTCAGGGGTGGCGATGTCCGGACGTGACGAGGCCCTGATCGGGGATTGGGAGAACAGGCTGCACGCCAATGAGCTGGCCTGGCGCATTCTCTCCACCCTGAACGAACGAAAATCTGAAGTGGAGCGCCGCGCGCTGGACGGGCTGCAGCGTGAAAATCCTGAGTTCGAACGCGCCGCCAGCCCGCAATTCCGTGCGGAAGCGCAAGGTCATTGCAACGATATCCTCCATCTCATGCTTGAGATCGCCACAGGACAAGCGGCCGAGCTTGGTCCCGATCCGTTTCATTTCGTCCGCACCCACGCGGTGCGCCGCGCGCGCCAGCAATTCCCGCTAGCGGGCTCGCTCAATGCCTATCGCCTCGCCCATAGAGGCTATTGGGAGGTGATGCGCCATTCGGTCGGCAACGCCGCGGCCGCCGAGAGCGAGAAGACCGAATGCCTGATGATCCTGTCGGAATTCTTGCTCGAATTCTTCGACCGTATCAGCGGCATCATGACGGACGCCTATATCGCCGAAGAGAAACTGATGATCGCGCGGCGCACCCGCGCCCATGTGGCGCTGATCGAGGATCTCCTGCACGGGCGGCAGCCCGGCGATCTCGATGCGCAGGCCCTGTGCGAGCGCACCGGAATCCACTCGGGCGCGCCGGTCGCGGTCGTGATCGCGCGCCTCACGCTGTCCGGCAATGACAAGGCGTTCGACCGCGCCTTCGAGCTGGAGCGGCTTTCGCAATGCCTCCACCGGGCGTTGACGCCAGAACCCTTCGGCCGATTGATCGATATCCGCAGAGACGAAGTCTTGGCGATCGTCGCGGGTTCCGCGGATACGTCGAGGGTCGTGCTGAAAGCGCTGAGCGCAAGCGCTGCGGAACTCGCTTCCTGCGCCGGCATCGGCATCAGCCTGGACGCCACGGAGATTTCGGCTTTGCCGCAGGCCTATCAGGAAGCCGAGCGCGCGGTCGAATTCACCGGCGCAAAGCGGCCGATCATGCATTTTGCCGACATCGATCTCTTGGAATTTCTGGTGCGGCGGCCGGATGCCGCCGCGCGGCGGCTGATTCCGCCATGGGCCGGCCGCCTGGTCGATGCCGATACCGGCAAATCGGGCGAATTGTCGCGCACCATCCTCCAGTTCGCCGACTGCAATTTCAACGTCAAGCGTACCGCCCGGCGGCTCGATCTCCATACCAACACGGTGTATTTCCGCCTCAACCGGATTCGCGAACTGACCGGCATCGACCCGCGCAGCTATTCCGGGCTCTCGTTGCTACTCACGACCTTGCGGATGCTCGATCGCACCGCGGGATCGGATGCCGCCCGGCGCTAGATGCTAAACGCCCCGCTCAAGCAATGCCCTGAAATCAGCCCGCGCCCTTTGCGCCTCGGCCCGCGCCGTCTCGGACGCATCGCCGAGACCAAAATAGCCGTGGATCAGGCCCGCGCCGTGATGATATTTGGTCGGAACGCCTGCTTCCTTCAGCGCGGCCGCATAGGCCGCGCCTTCGTCGCGCAGGGGATCGAACCACGCGGTGGCGACGATCGCGGGCGCAAGGGCGGCATGGCTGTTGGCGCGCAACGGCGACACCCGCCAGTCCGCGCCGTCGTCTGGATCGGCCAGGTAATGGCCGCAAAACCACTGCATCACCGCGCGCGTCAGGAAATAGCCCTCGGCGTTTTCGGCGCGCGAGGGGTAGCGTGCGTCTTCCTTCGTATCCGCGTAGCTCCCGAAGGCATCGGTAACCGGATAGACCAGCAATTGTCCGGCAAGCC
>JBATYU010000227.1:0-3735 GCA_049674245.1 Bradyrhizobium sp.
GGAGGCGAAAGCGCGCAAATTCGTCGAAGCCGTCGAACATGTGACCTTCAGCGGCGCTTACGCGGCCGCGCGCGGACAGAGCGTGCTTTACGTCACCGAGCGCTGCGTCTTCAAGCTCACACCGGACGGGCTTGAACTTACCGAGGTCGCGCCCGGCATCGAGGTCGAGCGCGACATTCTCGCGCTGATGGATTTCAGGCCGGCGATACCGCGCGATCCGATCGCGATGGATGCGCGGATTTTCCGCGATGGCGCGATGGATCTGCGCAACGATATGCTGACGATTCCCCTCGACCAGCGCTTCACGCTTGATGACCAGCAGAACCTGTTCTTCGTCAATCTGGAACGCTTTGCGCTCCGCAGCCGCGCCGATATCGATGCGATCGCTAAAGCGGTCGAGGCCAAGCTCGGCGGACTCAACCGGCGCGTCTACGCCATCGTCAATTACGATAACTTTTCGATCGTGCCCGAGTTGCTCGACGAGTATTCGGCTATGGTGCGCAGCCTGACCGACCGGCTCTATTCCGGCGTCTCCCGCTACACCACCTCGGGCTTTCTGCGCATCAAACTCGGCGAAGCGCTGGAAAAACGCGGCGTCGCCGCGCATATCTTCGAAAGCGCGGCGGAAGCGCAGTCGGATTGGCGAAACGCCGAGGGTGGCGCTGGCCTGCGCCCCGATCAAGACAGGCGCGCGGTTCGCCGCTGATTGCGCCAATCAATGTAATCTTACCAGAGGGTTGGGTCAGTAGGGTTGAATTGCGGTGCCGCGCCTCTGGTATTTCTGTCATTTTGACTAGCATCAAACAGGGCCCGTCGGTTTCCGTCCAATATCTCGGCGGGGCGGGCATTGACCGTCTTTCCAACCGAACGGGGGGGGCAATTGACCCAAGCGCATTCAACGAGCAGCAGCGACAGCATTTCGCTGCGGCGGATATTCCCCGGTGCCGTCGCAGGGGCCATTTCGCTTGCCGACCGCTCGATCGTCGAGTCCTTGACCGGACCCAGGACCAAGGCGCCGCATTATCTCACCGCGCATTACTGGTGGGCTTATGTGCACCCTAGGGCGGTATGGTTTTTCGAGCGGCAGTGGCTGGTCAATCTCATCCTGTGGGGCAACTACACGCGGCTGCGCAATGCGGCGATGGTGGAATTGGGCGAGGCCCTTCCGGGCGCCACCTTGCAGGTGGCCTGCGTTTACGGTGATCTCACCGGCAAGTTGATCGATCGGGTCGCGGCCGGCGGCGGCCGGCTGGATATCGTCGATGTCCTGCCGACGCAGCTGGACAACCTGCGCAACAAGCTGCCGCCGGGCGCGTCGGCGCGACTGTTGGCAATGGATTCCGCCGACCTCAAAATTCCGGACGCCAGCTACGATCGGGCGCTGCTGTTCTTCCTGTTGCACGAACAGCCAAGGCATTATCGCGAGCGAACGCTGAGCGAAGTCTTCCGCGTGGTTAAACCGGGAGGCAAGATCGTCATTGTCGACTATGCGCTGCCGCGGTGGTGGCATCCGCTTCGCTATTTGTGGCAGCCCTTGCTCGCCGCGCTCGAGCCTTTCGCGCTGGATTTATGGCGCCACGAAATCGCCCATTGGCTGCCTGCCGCAGCGCGAGCCGGATGGCGCAAACAGTCTTTCTTCGGCGGGCTCTATCAGAAAGTCGTCATCAGGCGCTGAGGCGACCGCGGGAGTGGCAAGGCTGGGAGTAATTTTTCTGGCCGGTCACAGCGCAATCAGCGCGGCAGCAGCGGCGAGTATCAGCAGTCCGGCCGTACCGTAACATGATGCCTTGACGGCGATGCCGCCCCCCAGGCCGAGATCGTGAGCTGTCATACGCAGACGATGCGCGGCATGCCAGACTGGGAGCGCTACCGCGCCGAACAGCATCAGCTTGCCGATCGGATTGTGCGCAAACGCCGCAATCGTCTCATAGCGCAAATGCACGAAGCCCAGCGGCACCAGCACGCCGGTGATCAGGATCAGAACCGGCGTCAGCAGCGCCGCGACCAGCCCGCCCCCGGCAAAGGGCAGCCACAACAGGGGCTTATTCGATCTCGCCATGACTCACATCCCCGCTGCAATCAACACGACGATCGACACCGCTGCCCAGGCGACGTAATGGGCGCCGACGATCGCCATGTCGGGCACCGGTTCGTCTTTGATCATCAGCGGCATCGCTTTCGGCGTCAGTGCGAACCAGGTCACGCTGTGATAGATGGCGAAGGCGAGGCACACCAACTGAAACGATACGCCGAGGGGACTGGAGAACGCCGCGACGAATCCGTCCCACGCCGCTTGCCCTTGCGCCAACCGGATCAGCCCAACCACCATAAATAAGCAATAAAGACCGACGAACAGGCTGGTCAGCTCGCGAACCATGTAGGCGACATAGCGGGGATGGTGAAGCCACCAGCTGCGTTCGGCTTTGCGCACGTAAGGGCGGCGGCTCATCGACGTGCTCCCGGCGTTAGCAGCTCCTTGAGCCAGTCGACCGAGGCGGAAATCTTGGTCTGCTGGATCGCGGCGGCGGGATCGACGAGTTTGGGGCAAACCTGGGAGCAGGCGCCGACAAAGGTGCATTCCCAGATGCCTTCATTGCTGGCCACCACATCGGCGCGCGCGTCCTTGCCGCCGTCGCGGGAGTCGAGATTGTAGCGGTGCGCCAGCGCCAGCGCCGCCGGACCGACGAAATCCTCGTTCAGGCCAATCTGCGGGCAGGCGGCATAGCACAGCATGCAGTTGATGCACTGGGTGTACTGGTGGAAGACCTGCATCTCGCCTGGCGTTTGCAGGTATTCACCGGCGCTCAGCGGCTTGTCCTGTTTCGGGATCAGCCAGGGTTTCACGCTCGACAGCTTGTCCATAAAACTGTCCATCACGATCACCAGGTCGCGCTCGATCGGAAAGTGGTCGAGCGGCTCGACCCGGATCACGCCGCCGCGGTAGTCGCGCAGGAAAGTATGGCAGGACAGTTTCGGCTCGTTGTTGATTGTCATGCCGCAACTGCCGCACACTGCCATATGGCAGGACCAGCGGTACGACAGCGTGGCGTCGAGATTGTCCTTGATGTGATTGAGCGCATCGAGCACTACCCACTCGTCCTTGTAAGGCACGGCGTAGCTCTGGAAATGCGGCTCGCTGTCGGTCTCCGGATGATAGCGCAGCACCTCAAGCGTGATCATCTCGGTCATGTCGCGGCTCCCCCATAGACGCGTTCGGCTGGTTGTGACTTGGTAATCACGACATCGAGGTAGCTGATCGATGACGGCTCGGCGCCGTGATAGCTTGCAAGGCTGTGCTTCAGATAATTGGCATCGTCGCGCCCGGGATATTCGAGGCGCTGGTGTGAGCCTCGCGACTCCTTGCGCTCAAGCGCCGAATGCGCCAATGCCGAGGCGACATCGAGCATGCAGCCGAGTTCCAGCGTTTGAATCAGATCGGTGTTGAAGACATTGCTACGGTCCTGCAATTGCATCTTGCGATATCGGGTGCGAAGGTCCGCGAGGATGCCGCAGGTCTCTCGCAGCGTGTCTTCGCTACGGTAGATGCCGGCGCCGCTTTCCATGGTGTCGTTCATCGCCTTGCGCAGGCCGGAGACGGTATCGTTGCCGCCGTCGCGCCCGAACAATTCACGCAGGCGTTCTTGCGCCGCCTCGCCCGCCTTGGCGGCGCCGGCGCCGGGTTTCGGGTTGGCTCTGGCGAAAGCAGCCGCCCCGCGTCCGGCGCGGGCGCCGAAC
>JBATYU010000228.1:0-10917 GCA_049674245.1 Bradyrhizobium sp.
CGTCGATCGATGTAGCGTCAAACGCGCCACCGAAGTCGCCAGTGAGTTCGTCACAGAATGAAGTGGTCCCCGCATCAATATTCGATCGCCGCGCCTACAGCCCGGAAAATTTGTGATCGTTGAGACAAAAAGACTTTTGCAACACTATCTGCCAGGAACAGACATAGGGTTGCGCGGGCGCCGAGGCGGTGGGGCATGGTTAGGCTTGGCGCCTGAAGACAGCACGCCCGGGCATTCGCTGAGCCGCGTCCGCTCTTCCTGCACGCAATCTCCTGGTTGAAATTTCCCGCTGCGCCCGGTGTTAATGTGCTATTAGAGTCATCCCCGGGAGGGCACCATGAAAAGCGCCGTATATTTGATTGCAGCGATTGGGCTACTTGTCGGAGCTCCGAACGGCGTTCCGCCTGCTCAAGCTGAAACGATCACCCTGAAGGCAGATCTAAAGGGCACCAACGAAGTTCCACCTAACGCTAGCCCGGCCACGGGAAAGGCCGAAGCGAAGTTAGATACCGAGACAAGAGTTCTAACTTGGACCGTTACTTACGCGGATCTGACAGGGCCGGTTGTCGGCGCTCACTTTCATGGTCCCAGTGAACCGGGCAAGAACGCCGGAATCGTGCTGCCGTTCAAGACCGCGCAGAGTCCGATTGAGGGGACGGCAACGATTACCGAGACGCAGGCGGCCGATCTGCTCGCCGGCAAGTGGTACGCAAACATCCACACTGCAGCGAATCCCGGAGGCGAGTTGCGTGGTCAAATGATGAAATGACGTGCTAGCCGACCAGCGCGGCCTGCCGGACTACAGCTTCGGCAAACGCTCTTGATCGACGAATTTCCAACAATTCATCGAACTTCCCGAACGGCAGTGGCGGCGAAATGATATAACCTTGCCCCTCTTCGACGCCACAGCTTATGAGCGCCTGAACTTGTTCGACGGTTTCGATCCCTTCGGCGATAACCGTCATGTGCAAATCTCGCGCGAGCCGCGCGAGCGTCTCAATGATGGTCGCGGCTGATCCACTTTCTGTGATCGTATCGACAAAGAATTTGTCGATCTTGATTGTGTTGGCACCAAGTCCCTTCATTTGGGACAGGCCGCTGTGCCCAACTCCAACGTCATCCATCGCTACCCTAAAGCCAAGTTCGCGCAGGTCCTTCACCACCGCTGCGGCCCGGTCGAGTTCAGGCAGTTCATTGCGCTCCGTAATTTCAAGAACGATCTGACGTGCCGAAACTTTGGCATCTAAAACGACGCGACGGAGCGTCTCGATGAAACCGTCACTAAGCATATGGCGGGGCACCACGTTGATAGACAATTTGAATTGCTTGTCTTCTCGAAGACGAGGGTACAGTTCCTCAAGCGCAGTTTCTAGAATCTGCCATGTCATTGGCTCGATGCGCCCGCTGGATTCTGCGAGCGGGATAAAGCTCATTGGGGCAATGACGGTGCCATCCTCGCGTATCCATCGAGCTAACACTTCACATCCAAGAATGGCGCCGGTGCGAAGATCAAAGGTTGGTTGGTAGAATGGCTTAAATTCGCGCCGAGCCAGCCCTCGATCGATATCACTTATTGGGCCTTCCAATCTGGCCGTGGTTCTTGTCAAGAGCAGACCGAAGACCGCTCCTAACCCCAAAGCTATCAGCAATATTGGCCAATAAGCCTGACCGTTCCATCGCTGCAAAGCGTTACGTTCAACGCGGATCGTCGCGTGGAGAGGGTAGCGGCTAGAAACGTTGTTGAAGCTGACCAGTTGCGAGAACTCGGTAGGATGTTTCAGAGAGAATCGACCAATATCGGATCCATTGTTCAGCTCAAGTATTACTTCGCTATGGGCGCGCAATTCGACGGGCATGATGTCAAATAGGTAAGAGTTGATCCCGAGAATTGCGACGAGGGAATCTCTCCCGTCAAGATCCCTGAGAACACCAAGAGCGATTCCGCTGAACTGATCGACGCGAAAAAGTAGGAGGTGATTATCGTTGGACGGAAGCATTTCCGGACGATCAACCCATCCGTTGTCAAATTCCAGCGTCTCGGAATAGGCCGAGCAGATAACTGAGCCATCGCGATTGACCAAGCGTATGTCTTTCACGGCGGACCGTTGATAAACCTGCAGGCGAACGGCCTGTAGCGATGCCGGATCGCAATTCAGCGGCCCACGCTTTGTAAGCTCATCGAGAGTTGCAGCTCCAAAGTCTACTGCAACCTCAGACCGCCGCAAGGCGACGTCCACCAGTTCTTCGAGTTGCCTCGATTGCTGCCCCTCGATGACCGCCTTTGCAGCAAAATGCCCTCCGGTCGCAAAGGCGACCAGGCTCGCAGCAACAATCGCCAGCTGGGTAACGCTCGGCCACCGTAGTTTCATCGGACACGTGCGCTCGAGATGATAATCATCTCAAGTGTAAGCAGGAGCATCTAAAATTGAGTTTAGAGGGTTTCGGACCCCCAATTGGATAGCGCATGGACAACGTTGCGTTACGCGCCATAGGTATTCATCCGTAAATTTTTCATACCCCTTCAGGGTGAGGGCGCATCAACCGCGCATCGTGGAATGCAAGTGAAGAATATATCAAACCTCGAATTGGCCTGCATTGTCGTCGAAGTGGCCATGTCTCTTTTGGGTCAATCGCGTCGGTTTGACCACGTACTAACCACTTCCGGCCTACCCCTATGAACGGACATCGTCAGCGCCGGTCGGCATGTTTCAAACGTTGCCAGAGACAGACATTTTCAGTGTCCGTGGGCATTGCGAAGGTGTCGATCACGCCGCGCGAACGCTATCGAGGAATTTCTCGACCTCGTCCCTGAGATAGCTGCTCACTTCTGAGAGCTCCCGTGCCGATTTCAACATCAAACCCGATGTCGCTCCCGTTTCGCGGGCATTGTTCGCAACATGCTCGATATTGTCGGCAACTTTGAGCGTGCCGCCGGCAGCAGCCTTGACCCCTTCCGCGATGCTTTGGGTCGCAGCACCTTGCTGCTCGACCGCGGAGGAAATCGAGGCAGTGATCCCGCTGATGCGCTCGATCGTCAACCCGATGGCCTTGATCGCCTGCACCGATTCTCCTGTGGCGCGCTGCATGTTGACGATGTGCGAGCTAATCTCGTCGGTGGCTTTTGCGGTCTGGCCCGCCAGGTTCTTGACCTCCTGGGCGACCACCGCAAATCCGCGGCCAGCATCGCCGGCGCGGGCGGCCTCGATGGTGGCGTTGAGCGCGAGGAGATTGGTCTGTTCCGCAATCGATGTGATCAGCTTCACCACGTCTCCGATCCGGTCGCCGGCCGCCGATAGTTCCACCATCCGCTGATCCGTTGCATTGGCCTGCTTGACCGCATCGGCGGCAACACTGTTGGAGTCCTGGACCCGACGGCCGATTTCGACGATCGACTGGGACAACTCGTTCGATGCGGTCGCGGCACTGCGGACATGTTCGGAAGCCTGTCTCGAAGCATCGGCGGACTGTCCGGACATCTCTGCCGTCGAATGCGCCGTCACGGCGAGCGTTTGGGCATCCTTTTCAAATTGTCCCGAAGAATTCAGAACCTGCTCGATGATTCCGCCAATCTTGGTGCGGAAGGCCTCGACAAATTGATTGAGCCCCGCTTTGCGCTGCTCGATCGCCTGCTTTTCAGCGCTGATGCGTTCGGCCTCTAGCTGGCGGCGCTCGATGAGGTTGTTCTTGAACACAGCGACGGTCCGGGCGATCATGCCGATTTCGTCGTGGCGATCGGCGTGCTGAACCTCGACGTCCGTCCTTCCTTCGGCGAGGACGGTCAGTGTCTCCGCTACGGCCCTCAGCGGCTTGGTCACGCGGCGAACTAGCGCCATCGTCATAGCGAGCGCGAGCAGGGCGGCAATGCCGGCAGCAATTACCATTGCGCCGATCGCCTGCCACAGCGTGGCGTCGAGCTCTGCCGTGGGAATGCCGACGTAGATGATGCCGATCACCTTACCGGCGGGATTAAACACCGGCTGATAGGCTGTGAAGAAGCGACGGCCGAAGAGCGTAGCGGGGCCCTTGTAGGCTTCCCCGCGACGCAGCACGGCTTGCCCGGGATGATCCGCCGCGAGCTGTGTGCCGACCGCCCGGTCGCCATTTTCTTTTTTCACATTCGTCGTTCGGCGAACAAACTGCTGCGATGCATCGTCGTAGACGAAAAGCGTAGCATTGCCTCCAACATACGAGGTGGCCCGGTCCACGATCCGGTGATCGGCAAATTCGGGCATCTTCGGAATTTCAATGCGGTCAACGACGGCGTCGCGAATGGTAATCTTCGCATCCTGGAACGTTTCGCCAAACGCCAGACTGAGCGTGCGAAGGTTGAGTTCGATATCTCGCTTCGCACGGATGTCAAAGTCGCGTGTCAAAGACCAGTAGCCTGCTGCGACCAACAGCGCGGTATTTATCGCGATCAACAGCGCCGCACTCATGACGGCCTTAGGCCCCAGGTTCAGCCGCGAAAAAGGGAAACGCCTTCCCGTCAATCCGAACGTCATTGGGGAGTCTCCAGAAAATCTGACTTAATTATAAAGACTTACTTTTATTGATTTCCTTTACCATCACGTTAATGGTGGATTGGCCTGCACCGCAAATCGCTCTTGATTTGCAAAAAGGTGCGCGCTTTGCCTACAGCCAGCTGGATCACGGACCGAGCTGGCGTTGCGCAAGGGAGACCACGGGCGATCCGACACGCTTCGGGGGTCATTTTCAGACCTCGGGCCAAGTCTGCTCTGGTCCTTTCATCCCCGGATAGCCGACATGGCTTCGGGATGACTGTTTGGTGCCAACCCGGCGACATGCCTTACCCCGGCATTTTCGCTCATCCGAGAGAAAGCTGCGCGTCCTAACTGATACCGTGAATCCAGTCAGTGAAAAGTCGCCGGCTCCGCTGCGGTGGCCTTAGCCGGACGAGGTGCACGCGCTTCGTTAGAAGAAGCCGACACTCATATCCAAACCGGAAGTTGCCAGGCAAACGCACACGACGATGCCAAGACCGCAAATCATAGCGATCACGTTCATAGCGTAGTTAATTTGCGTTCCGGGAACAGCCGGCGTGAAGACTTCGGGAATCGCTTTCATGTCACCCTCCAAAGTTGAACCCCTCAGGAGGGGGCTGCCGGTGCAGACTAACTTCAAAGAGTTTATGGAAAATTGCCGCGCATCGTTAATTCTACCAGAAAATGCACTGATCATCGCTCGTAAAGTGATGCCGTAAAATGTCCGAGATGGGTGTGCGCCGTGACAAAGGCGGCGATGTCCGAGCCACTTCCGCTTTTGCCCCGAAAACCGACATTCATCGTGAGGGTCGGCATGTCCCAAAGGTGCCAACAAGAGACTCATGCATTGCAGCAAACCGCGTCATTATTCGACCACCTCGTCGGCGCGGGCGAGCAGCGTCGGCGGCACATCGAGGCCGAGCGCCTTGGCGGTCTTGAGGTTGTTTACCACTGCCCGAAACTGGTTGAGGAGATTCGGCCCATACCAGATCATCCATCCGCGGCGACAAACTGGGGTTCGTAATAGACCGCGGGCAGGTTTGTGCCGGGCGGCAAGCGAGATGATTAGATCGCGATGATCCAACCTATTTTAGGAAAGATCGTCCTTCCACGGCGGGGCCGTCGTTAAGGCCACGGTAACCCCGATTCCAAAGGGTTCCTCCATTCAGGCATTGTATCTATGCCTTTCACGGAGGGATCGATGGGGCAGGAACGTTCTGAGGGGAATAGTGCCAGCTATGGCGGTCGAACTTTAGACCGGCGAAATCCGCTGAATTGGCTCATCATTGGCGGCGTCCTTCTGATCGCGTCGATCGTAGCGGGCACCGCAATTGCTGTTTTGAATTTTCGAGAGCGCGCCCTAAAAAACAGTGAGCGCGAGTTGGAAAACACTGTTCTACTCCTTGCCCGTCATTTTGATCGCGAACTCCATGACTTCGAAGCCATTCAAGGGAACGTCGTCCGCAGAATGGAGGTGTCGAGGGTCGCTTCGCCTGAGGACTTCAGGCACCAAATGTCGGGTGAGGATTTTCACTCAACCCTGGAGGCGGTGGTCGGTTCATCGTCAGATGTCGCGGGCATCAACGTGTTTGACGCAAAGGGACAGCTTATTAACTCTTCTCAGTTTTGGCCGATTCCCAACATCAACATAGCGGATCTCAGCTATTTCAAGGATTTCGCAGCCGATAGCCGATCGCCAGCAGTGGCACGCGCACCGGTTTTCGGCAGCGTTGCTGGTGGATGGACGACGATCATTGCGCACAAAGTGGTCGGACCGAACGGGCAGCTCCTGGGCGTCGTTACACGAGGCATGGCGTCTGCTAACCTCGAGAAGTTTTTCGAGTCCGTATCGCTGGGCGACGGTTCCGCAGTTTCTCTATTGCACCGCGACGGGACAATGCTCGCACGCTATCCTCATATCCAGGAGATGATCGGACGAAATTTTCGTACAGCTCCGGTCCAAAAGCTGTTGTCTAGAGTTGATCATGGAACGATCCGTCTGATCAGCCCCATCGACGGAGAAGACCGACTGGCATCAGCCCGCGCCTTGAGCGAATTTCCCCTATCAATTATTGCTACGACAACGGTCGCAACAGCACTTACTGACTGGCGAGCTCAGACGCGTTTCTTAATAGTCGCGGCTGGACTTTCGGCGCTTGCAATTGCTTTTACCTTGTTCTTGGTCGTTCGAAAACTTTCGAAGCAATATGAGATCTCTGAGCGAAGACTTGCACTTGAAAAGGAGCGCCTTGATACCGCCGTTAACAATATGACGCAGGGACTGTTGTTATACGATTCAGACGCAAGGATCGTTCTATGCAACAAGCGCTATCTGGAAATGTACAACCTGTCTCCCGACGTTGCGAAGCCGGGCTGCCACTTCCGAGACCTTATTGCGTATCGAAAGAAGTCGGGTTCATTCCAGGGCGATGTTGACAAGTTTTGCTCCGCCGTCCTGAACAACGTCGCGCAAAAGCGAACGACCCATAGCATCGTGGAAACCTCAGATGGTCGTTCTGTCCAAATCGTAAATCAACCGCTGGAAAATGGCGGATGGGTCGCCACTCAGGAAGACATTACGGAGCGCAGGCGCGCCGAGAAGCAGATCGCTCACCTTGCTCATTACGACGCGCTTACTGATTTGCCGAATCGCGTCTTATTTCGCGAGCTATTGGAGCGAGAAATCGAGAAAGCCAAGAGAGGTGAGCAACTTGCTGTGCTCTACATCGACCTTGACGAATTCAAGAGCGTCAATGATTCCCTTGGGCATCCCGTAGGTGATGACCTCCTGAAAACCGTGGCGTCTCGCTTGCGGAGCTGCGTCAGAGAGACGGATTTTGTTGCGCGACTAGGAGGTGACGAATTTGCGATCGTTCAAACCGGGGTCAAGCAACCGAGCGACGTCATGGAACTTGTCAAGCGAATCTACGAAGCCATTCGCGAACCGTTTGATTGTCTTGGGCATCAGGTCACGACGGACGCGAGCATTGGTATTGCGATGGCCCCGAATGATGGCATTGACCTAAATCAGTTGCTGAAAAGCGCCGATTTGGCAATGTATGGCGCAAAAGCAGATGGGCGACGAACCTACCGCTTCTTTGAGCCGGAAATGGATGCTCGCGTTAAATCACGGCGCACATTGGAATTGGATATCCGTCAAGCCATCGCAACTGGCGGTTTTGAGCTTCAATATCAGCCTATCGTCAATTTTCTGAACAACAAAATTGTCGGTTGCGAGGCTCTCTTACGCTGGAATCACCCCGTTCGTGGGATGATATCGCCCACCGAGTTTATCCCGATCGCAGAAGAGACTGGTCTTATCTGTCAACTAGGCGACTGGGCGCTAGCTACAGCATGTGCGGAAGCAGCAAACTGGCAACCAAGCATCAAACTTGCGATCAACGTTTCACCTGTCCAGTTCAGGAGCCATGCATTTTCTTTGAATGTCGCCAATTTGTTGGCGACAACTGGCTTAGCAGCCAACAGGTTGGAACTAGAGATTACCGAAGCGGTGCTTATTCGTGATGACGAGGCAGCGCTCACGATGCTGAGGCATCTCCGTGACATCGGAGTGGGTATCGCGCTGGACGATTTCGGAACAGGTTACTCCTCACTTAGCTACCTGCAGCGGTTTCCATTTGATAAAATCAAAATCGATCGTTGTTTTATCAACGATATTGCAGAGGCCGAGGGTTCATCATCCATCGTGCAGGCTGTCATCAATATCGCTAGGGCGAGAAATATGACAACAACGGCAGAAGGCGTCGAGACCGAAGAACAAAGAGAAATGCTTCTGAGCTTCGGCTGCACAGAAATGCAGGGCGATTTGTTCAGCCGAGCTCGGCCTGTTTCGGAAATCAGGATGCTGCTCTCGCAGGCGAACAGTATCGCCGCGGCTTAGTGACGACGACAGCGACTTCGGCCGCCGGCAAGCAGACGTGGGTGATCAGTTTTTTGGTGCGTATCTTCGCCCTTTACATAACCGGAACTTGCGGCCATCTCTGCCCTAAATCCGCAGCTGGCATCCATAGAGTACGTAATGGATGCTTTGAGTGATATACTGATCGGGGAATCCAATGGGCATATGTTAATTATTTGTTATGTTAATTATTTGCTATCCATCGGCGAGCTTGACCTCCGGCAAATTCATTTTTCTAAAAAGGCGTTAAGCGGCCGCCGTTAAGCCTACTTCGCTCGAATAGCGGGGAGGCAGCAAATGTCGGACGGCTTCAGGCTTGCCAGGCCAGGCGCCATCGGTCGTGGGCGCAAGTCGTCGGAAATCGACGAAAGCCTCCCGCAGGCGATCTGGGATGCCCTCAACATTGCACGAGAGAACAAGGCTCTCTTCGTCGCGAAAGGCGGCGCTATCGTCAACGTCAATGAATTGGCCGCTCAGCTGTGCGATCGCACCCCGGAAGAACTGCTCGGCGGGTGCTTCATCAGCCAGTTTCTGCAGTGTTCGCAGACTCGGCAACCTGCGGCGACGATGCGGCGCTGGGAGACGGAGCTGACAACTGCGTCGGGCGGACGGATTCCGGTAGAAGTAACCCACGAGCCACTGCGTACGGATCTGCACGAGCTCGAGGTCTACGCAATCCGGGATTTGCGCGAACGACGCGGGGCGGCGGCGCAAATCGAAGATTTCAATGCACGCCTCCAGCAGCAACACGACTTGCTGAAAGTGCAGGAACAGCAACTGCGGGCCCAGAATGTCCAATTGGACGCGGCATTGAACAACATCGCACAAGGGCTTGCCATGTTCGATGCCGACCAGCGGCTTGTCCTCTGCAATCGCCGCTATGCGGAAATCTATGAGCTCTCCCCCGACCAGGTGACGCTTGGGACAACGCTGCTTGAGATCATTAGACATCGTGTTGGCAACAAGCTGCTGTCGGATATGTCGCCGGAGGCGATCGTCGACGCCATGCTGCGCAGACGCAATGACACTCATTTCGCCGAGTTCTACAGCCAGCTCAGCGACGGGCGCTGCATTGCCATAACGGTACAGCCGATGGCCGACGGCGGCACGGTCACTACGCATCAGGATATCACCGAGCAGCGACGGTCGGAGGCCAAGATCGCCCATATGGCCCACCATGACGCCCTGACCGGACTGCCCAATCGCACACTGCTCGACGAGCGGCTGGAGCATGCGGTCGCGCGCGCCAAGCGCGGCGAGATTGTGGCCACGCACCTGCTCGATCTCGATTACTTCAAGAACGTCAACGATACCCTCGGCCACCCTGTCGGCGACAAGCTCTTGAGGATGGTGGCCGACCGGCTGCGTCGCCTCGTCCGGGAGGGCGAAACCGTCGCGCGCATGGGCGGCGATGAGTTCGCGATCGTGCAGCTGCAAGTCGCTCAGCCGTCCGATGCCACCGCGCTGGCTCAGCGCGTCATCGACGGGGTCAGCGAGCCCTATGAGATCGATGGGCATCAGGTGGTTGTCGGCGCCAGTGTCGGCATCTCCGTTAGCGTCACTGATGGACCAAGTCCGGACCTGCTGTTGCGCAACGCCGACCTTGCGCTCTACCGCGCCAAGAGTGGGGGGCGCGGCACGTTGCGCTTCTTCGAACCGGAGATGGATGCGCAGATGCAGGCGCGCCGCCTTATGGAGTCCGATCTGCGCAGGGCGCTTGTCGGGCACGAGTTCGAGGTTCACTACCAGCCGATCGTAAATCTCCAAAGCAATGAGATCAGCGCGTTCGAGGCTCTCATCCGCTGGCAGCATTCTGAGCGAGGCATGGTGTCACCGGCCGCGTTCATTCCCCTCGCGGAGGAAATCGGCCTCATCGTGCCACTCGGCGAATGGGTCCTGAGAACCGCGTGTTCCGCCGCCGCCAGATGGCCGGATCACACCAAGATTTGCGTCAATTTGTCTGCGGTCCAGTTCAGGAGTCGGGGGTTGGTGGAAGTGGTGATCGGCGCGCTCGCAACTTCGGGGCTGCGGCCGGGCCGTCTGGAGCTGGAGATAACTGAAACCGTGCTCTTGGCGGATACCGAGGCGACGCTGGCTGTCCTGCATCAATTACGCGGACTCGGCGTGCGGATTGCGATGGACGACTTCGGCACTGGGTATTCCTCGCTGAGCTATCTGCAGACCTTTCCCTTCGACCGGATCAAGATCGACCGCTCCTTCGTCAAGGGCGTCGCCGAAGACATCGGCTCGCTCAACATTGTTCGGGCCGTGGCGGCGCTGGCTAAGGGCATCGGGATGGCCACGACGGCGGAAGGCGTAGAGACGCAAGAACAATTGGATGCGGTGAAGGCCGAAGGTTGTACCGAAATGCAAGGATTCCTGTTCAGTCGTGCGTTGCCGTCCCGCGATATTGAACGGCTGTTTCTATCCAAGCAAAAGGCGATAGAAAATGTAGCGTGACCGCCGTCATCGGATGTAAACTGCGAGCCCCAAGGC
>JBATYU010000229.1:0-18811 GCA_049674245.1 Bradyrhizobium sp.
CCGGAGACGGCGCATGCGCGCCTCCTCACCATGAGGGTTTAATAACGCAGTAGGCCTACCCCACGCCACGTGGCTAGAGACTTCCTCGTGACGGCTTTTTTTAAGAGGCGATGTCGGGTTTCCGTTCGGCGGATCGTCCTTCGGTCGCAATCGAAAAAGAGAGGTCCCATGTCATATGTCGATGGTTTTGTGGTGCCGGTGTCCCGGGATAAGATCGATGCCTATAAGGCGCACGCCCGCAAGGCCGGCGAAATCTGGAAGGAATATGGCGCGCTCGCATTCGTCGAGTGCATCGGCGACGACGTGCCCCATGGCACTTTAACCTCGTTTCCCCGCGCCGTGCAGGCAAAGGACGACGAGGTCGTCATCTTCTCCTGGATTGTCTATCGGTCCCGGGCGGAGCGCGACAAGATCTGCGAAAAGGTCATGGCAGACGCGCGTCTCAAGGGAGATATGCCGTTCGATGGCAAGAGATTGATCTATGGCGGATTCGAGATGTGGTTGGAGATGTGAGTACGGCTGCCGCGAGCATGCCCGGGTACGCAGCTAGCGTGCCCGGGCTGCCGCGATCCAGGCGATGGGACATGGTGAGACTGCTTGGCGGATCGATCAGCTTCTCGTTCGCCCCTATTTTCCGGACGAGTTCGCCGCATAGTCGATTGCCTCTTCCAGGCGATCATCGCCCCAGAAAATCTCCTGTCCCACGGCAAACGTCGGTGATCCGATTATTCCGAGCCGGCGCGCGGCCTCGGTAGCGGCTTTGAGCTGTTCGTCGGTCGCGGGCGCTTGGGCCTTTGCGATGACGGCAAGCGGCGACGGGGACCGGCGAGGTTTTGGCAAATATCACCGGCGTGACCGCCGCAACCGGGGCGACAGGTCGAATCTATTAACGGGCTCGTCGATTAACGCCGGCTATTGACGCCGCGGGTGGTCGCGCGGCGGGCAATGAATTCTTTCATCAATGGCAGAAAGAACGCTTTGCTGACCCGGCCGAGCGGCGGCTCTGGCTCAAGGTAGAATGACTGGCCGATCGTGTCCTGGTTATATTCATCAAGAATGATCCAGAGACGCAGCGTGGCGTCGAGGCCGGCGCGGCGTTTCTCCATTTCAGGAATTTCCGCGGCGAAGCGGTCAGGAGAGGGCGGTTGACTGGTGATTGGAAACAGCACCAACACATCACCGCCCTTCGGCCGGGCTATCCTTACACCCACGGCAACCGGACGAGGCTTCCGGCCTTCCGTTTCGCCGCGCTCAGCTTCGCGCACCCACAGATAGGGAAAAAGGATCACGCAGCCGGTGCGAAGCTGGTCGAAGCTCACGTTTCGTCGCCCTCCTGCTCATAGGCGCTAACCGCGTCTTTGACGCCTTCGAACAGTTCGTCGGCCATTGTTTCCAGCCGACCAGCTTTCCGCGTATCGGCCTTGGCGGTGAGCCTGCGGTAATCTTCAATGCTCAGCAGCACCAGACGCGGCTTGTTCCGTTGGGTGATGGTCACGGGCCTGCGTAGGGCTTCGGCAATAATGTCTCCCGACTTCCGCGAGAGGTCGCTGGTGGAATATTCGGTCATCGGACATGCTCCATCATTGCTGTAATATACGTTAATGCTGTAAATGCTGCAAGGGTTGGGCGCTTCCCTGCGAGACCGGACTAATGCAGTAGAATTAGGAACCGATCACCGCTGCAATATCCACGATTGTTCGGAACAGCACGAATGGGTCATCCTTCGAAGGCAAGAATCCGCGTCGCCTCCAAAAGCCCGCGGCCTCTACGTCAACGGCATTGACGACGAGTGCGCGCCCGCCGATCAGGCCACGACGCGGCGTTGCAGCGCATGCCTTGAGCAGGCCGGCGCCAATTCCTTTCCCGATCCAATTCTGATCTGTCGCAAGTTGTCCGAGTAGCAGGCAACGAACAGGGTTCGGTCGTTGGCCCGTGCGAACTCGCGGCAACGTGGAAGGCAAGATACATTGCTCCACGCGCTTCACCAGCATATGTTCATGGTTCGCTCTAAGGTTGTTTGGCCGCGCGCGAATGGGCTGGATTTCGGGTAATGCTTTCGCCGCCAATCGGCTATTTCTTGCAGCGGTTCCGGATGCCGCGACAGCGGCGGAAATCTATCGACGAGCGGGAATCCTGAAGCGCGCTCACCAATTCAGCGGCTCGCTCATCAAGCCTGAGCGCTTGCACATATCGTTATTCTTTCTTGGTGGGTTGCCGGATGACGTCGTTCGAATGGCGTGTAACGCTGCCGAGGCAGTTCGGATCCCGCCATTCGAGGTTTCGTTCGACCGCACCGTCAGCTTTCGAGGCAATCCCGCCAGTCGCCCGTTCGTCCTGACGGGAGAAGATGGGCTGATCCGGCTGAAGTCGTTTCGGCGGGCTCTTGGCGCAGCGATTGCCGGATGTGGCTTGAGGCGCGTGGCGAAAACGAACTTTATCCCGCACGTCACTCTTTTGTACGACTCGCGCGACGTGGCGGAGCATCCGATCGCACCGATCTCGTGGACCGTAAGCGATTTTGTGCTCATCCACAGCTTGAATCGCCACGATCATCTGGCGCGATGGCCCTTGCGCAAATGATCGCGAAAGCGCGGTCGACATGCGGTTTGCGGGTAGCGTGAAGTTACCCCCCATACGCTGGCCGGCAAAAAGCGGCCGTGCGCGCGAATTTTCATTGTCCGCCGCGCCGCTTCATCCCATGATGGCCTCGCCTTATTTTTCGTTCCCATCGCACGCCCATCATGACCCAAGAAGCGATCCGCACCGCCGTCCATCGTCCGCCCTGGTACAGGATCCTGTATGTCCAGGTTCTCATCGCGATCGCGCTCGGTATCGCGATCGGATATTTCTATCCGGATCTCGGTAAACAGCTAAAGCCGCTGGGCGACGGCTTCATCGCGCTGATCAAGATGATGATCGCGCCGATTATCTTTTGCACCGTCGTTCACGGCATCTCCTCGATGGGCGATCTCAAGCGCGTCGGCCGCGTCGGCCTGAAAACGCTGATCTACTTCGAGACCGTCTCGACGGCGGCGCTGGGGATCGGCCTGTTGGTGGGCGAAATCCTTCAGCCTGGTCGCGCCTTCAACATCGATCCGGCAGCGATCGACCCGAAATCCGTTGCCACCTACGTCACCCAGGCGAAGGAGGAGGGTGTCGTCGCCCATCTTCTTGCGATCATCCCCGACAGCTATTTTGGGGCGCTGGCGCGCGGGGATTTGCTGCAGGTCTTGCTGATCTCGATCCTTTCCGGCTTTGCCGTGGCGTATCTCGGCAAGGCCGGCGAGCCGATCGCGCACGCGATCAACCAGGCCGCCAAAATGTTCTTCGGCATCATCCGCATCATCGTGCGCGTCGCGCCGCTCGGCGCTTTCGGCGCGATGGCGTTTACGGTCGGCGCTTACGGGCTCAACGCGTTGTGGAATCTGATCGCGCTGATCGGCACGTTCTACCTGACCAGCGCGCTGTTCGTCCTGGTCGTTCTCGGCGCGATCGCGCGCCTGTCGGGCTTCTCGATCATTCGTTTCATTGCCTACATCAAGGACGAACTCTTGATCGTGCTCGGAACCTCGTCGTCGGAGACGGTGCTGCCGCAGATCATCCAGAAGATGGAGCATCTCGGCGCCTCGAGGTCGGTGGTGGGCCTCGTCGTCCCGACCGGCTACAGCTTCAATCTCGACGGCACCAACATCTACATGACGCTGGCGACGTTGTTCCTGGCGCAGGCGACCAACACCCATCTGACGATCTGGCAGGAGCTCGGCATTCTCGGCATCGCCATGATCACCTCGAAGGGCGCATCCGGCGTGACCGGTGCTGGCTTCATCACGCTGGCGGCAACCCTGTCCATCGTGCCGGACATACCGATCCAGTCGATCGCCATTCTCGTCGGCATCGACAAGTTCATGAGCGAATGCCGCGCGCTGACCAATCTGATCGGCAATGGCGTTGCCTGTGTCGTCATCAGCCTCTCGGAGGGCGAACTTGATACGGCAAAACTGCACGAGACGATGGCCCATCCGATCGAGCTCGGCGAGGCTTTCGAGCCCGGCGCGGGGCCGGCCTGATGCGGGGCTGTAAGCTAAGTTAGGTGCGCGCCGCCCTTTCATCACAAGCGACGCCCATCGAATGGCGGAGAGTGACCATGGATGAGATCAAGAGATCCGAAGCGATCGACCAGCAACGCCGCCGCTTTTTTTGCGCCGCCGCGCTCACCATTGCCGCTGTAGAATTCGGCATGATCGGTTCCGCGGGTGCCCAGGCCGGCAAGGCCAAATCGACAGGGCTGCGCAAAACCAAGCCAGGTACGCACACGTCGTTCGCTTCGCTGAAGCAGATCGAAGCCGGCCTTCTGAATGTCGGATATGCTGAAGCGGGCCCCGCGGGCGGTCCTCCCGTCATTCTTCTGCACGGCTGGCCCTACGATATCCATAGCTTTGTAGACGTCGCGCCGCTGCTGGCGCAGGCCGGCTACCGCGTGATCGTGCCGTATCTGCGCGGCTATGGCACGACGCGCTTTCTGTCGACCGAAACGGTCCGCAACGGCCAGCCGTCTGCGGTCGCCGTCGATACCGTCGCTCTGATGGACGCGCTCAAGATCGAGAAGGCAACGCTCGCCGGATTCGATTGGGGTGCGCGCACGGCCAACATCATCGCGGCGCTTTGGCCGGAGCGTTGCAAGGCCATGGTTTCCGTGAGCGGTTATCTGATCGGCAGCCAGGAATCTGGCAAGATGCCGCTGCCGCCAAAGGCCGAGCTGCAATGGTGGTATCAGTTTTATTTCGCCACCGAACGCGGTCGCGCCGGCTACGAAAAATACCGGCACGATTTTGCAAAACTCATTTGGCAACTCGCCTCGCCGAAATGGGATTTTGACGACGCCACTTTCGATCGCAGCGCCGCCGCCTTCGACAACCCCGATCACGTCGCGATCTCGATCCACAATTACCGCTGGCGGCTCGGCCTCGCCGAGGGCGAGCCGAGATACGACGATCTGGATAGGCGGCTCGCCCAAAGCCCGGTCATCACCGTGCCTACCATCACCATGGAAGGCGATGCCAACGGTGCACCGCACCCGGAGCCGAGTGCCTACGCCAAGATGTTCTCGGGAAAATATTCGCATCGGACCATCAAGGGCGGCATCGGGCACAATCTGCCCCAGGAAGCCCCGCAAGCCTTTGCCGAGGCTGTCGTCGACATTGCCGAAGGCTGATCGAGGCCGGCGGCGCAACGAGGAGCATGAAGGTAAACAGGAGAGCACCATGACCCAACCCGCGAAAGGCCACACGACGCGCCCATCCCCTGCGGACCGGCCGACAAGAACGGTCGTTCGACTATGACAATGCGCAAGATCGTTGCCCTCGTTGCCATCGCGGTCGTGGTGCTTCTCGTCGTCGCGCAATTTGGCCCGTCCGTGCTTTTCGGCCGATAACCGGGTTGCGTTTGAGAGGGCGAACGTATCATGGGTGCGGAACGTTCGATCGGGCTAAGAAACACGCAGCAAAAGGAGACGTCACATGATCCGCAAGGCGAAAGCAGTTTGGCGTGGCACCGGCCGTGCCGGCAGCGGCAATCTCACAACCGACTCCGGTGTCCTCGCAGACACACCCTACTCGTTCAGGACCCGCTTCGAGAACGAGAAGGGCACCAATCCTGAAGAGCTGATCGCGGCTGCGCACGCCGGATGCTTCACCATGGCGCTGGCCTTTGGGCTGCAGGGCGCCGGATTTACGCCGACGGAGCTCACTACCGAAGCAGCCGTCACGCTTGAGCCGGAGGGCCAGGGGTTTCGCATCAGCCGCTCGGCGCTGACGTTGCGCGCCCAGGTGCCGAACCTGGACGAGGCCATGTTCGCCCGATTGGCTGGTGAAGCGGAGAAAAACTGTCCCGTCTCGAAAGTCCTCAACGCTGCGATCACGTTGGACGCCAAGTTGGTTTGAGGCTTTGACCGGATAACGCGATCCGGAGGACCGGATCTACACGGTCATGTCGGGCGTGTTCTACATCGGCCTCGGCGAGGAGTTCGACGGCGACAAGGTGCAAGCTTTTCCGCCGGGAAGCGTGATCGTGCTGCCCGGCAACACGTCCCATTTCCACTGGGCGAAATCCGGCGAGTACGTCACGCAAGTAACCGCGATCGGCCCGCTCGGCCTTGAATATCTCGATCCCGCCGACGATCCGCGCAAACGAAGCTAGGGAGATCGCGCCCTGAAGAAGTGACTTATGATGTGTCAATCGGCGCGCGGCAACGCCGCAATGGCAGAGGCGGCGCACGGCAACACCGGGATATCCGGTCTGATCTGGCGCGATGGTCGTTGCGGGGTTAACTTGATCCGGCTCACTCAAGCGAGGAATAGCTTGCCCATCACCATCTACGGCATCAAGAACTGCGACACCATGAAGAAGGCCCGCGCCTGGCTCGACGGCCACGGCGTCGGTTACGATTTCCACGACTACAAGATCGCGGGCATCGCCAAGGAAAAGCTCAAGCAGTGGAGCGAAGAACTCGGCTGGGAAACGCTGCTCAACCGTTCCGGCACCACGTTTCGCAAATTGCCCGATGCGGACAAGGCGGGCCTGAACGAGAAGAAGGCGCTCGCGTTGATGCAGGCTCAGCCCTCGATGATCAGGCGGCCGGTGCTCGACCTCGGCGGCAAATTGCTGGTCGGATTCAAGCCGGAGATTTATGCCAAGGAAGTGCGGTCGTCCGCCGTTCGAACGTTCGACTAATGGCGCATTCGTCCCCTTGTCCGCGCGGCGGTCTGCCCAGCTTTCCACCTTGCCTAATCCCTCGCGTTGACGGCATATTCCGGCCCGGAGGCGGCGGTCCGGGGCGCGTTCCAAGACGCCCGGGGAGTATACCGCCGGTCAGGAGAAAAAGAGCCCGCGCCGGGGGGACCCTCGGCGACGATGGCTGATGGGGGAAATTTGTTTGGCCGACGAGTTCATTCTCGAAACGCACGGATTGACCAAGGAATTTGCGGGATTCTTTGCCGTTCGCGATGTCGCGCTCAAGGTACGGCGCGGCAGCATTCATGCGTTGATCGGCCCGAACGGGGCCGGCAAGACCACCTGCTTCAATCTGTTGACCAAGTTTTTGAGACCGTCGGCAGGCCAAATCCTCTACAAGGGGCGGGACATCACCGCGCTGGCGCCGGCCGACGTGGCGCGCCTCGGCCTGGTGCGCTCATTCCAGATTTCCGCGGTGTTTCCGCATCTGACCGCGCTGGAGAATGTGCGGGTCGCGCTACAGCGCCAGCACGGCAGCTCGTTCGATTTCTGGCGCTCCAAATCGGCGCTCAACCGCTTCAACGGCCGCGCGCTCGAACTCTTGAACGACGTGGGCTTAAGCGAATTCGCCAATACGGCTGCGGTCGAGATGCCTTATGGCCGCAAGCGCGCGCTTGAGATCGCAACCACGCTGGCGCTCGATCCGGAGATGATGCTGCTCGACGAACCGATGGCCGGCATGGGCCATGAAGACATCGACAAGATCGCGAGCCTGATCAAGCGCATCTCCGCGAAATACACGATCCTGATGGTCGAACATAATTTAAGCGTGGTCGCCAACCTCTCCGACATCATCACCGTGTTGACGCGCGGCCACGTGCTGGCCGAAGGCAATTATGCCGATCTCTCCAAGGACGAGCGCGTCAAGGAAGCCTATCTGGGGGCGGGCCATGCCTGATCTGAAAATGGCCGAAGCCGCGGCAGTGAAACCGGCACCAGCGACTGCCGGCGCCCAGGTGCTGTCGGTTCAAAATCTCGAGGCCTGGTACGGCGAATCCCACATTCTTCATGGCGTCAATTTCAACGTGAATGCCGGCGAGGTCGTCACCTTGCTCGGCCGCAACGGTGCCGGCAAGACATCGACGCTGAAATCGATCATGGGCATCATCGGCAAGCGTACCGGCTCGGTCAATTTCGAGGGCCAGGAGATCATCCGTGCGACGTCGGACCGAATCGCGCGCATGGGCGTCGCTTTTTGCCCGGAGGAGCGCGGGATTTTCGCCAGCCTCGATGTCCGCGAGAATCTGCTGTTGCCGCCGATTGTGCGCGCCGGCGGCCTGTCGCTGGATCAGATTTTCGACCTGTTTCCCAATTTGAAGGAGCGGCTTTCCAGCCAGGGCACCAAATTATCGGGCGGCGAGCAGCAGATGCTGGCGATCGCGCGAATCCTGCGCACCGGCGCGAGCTTCCTGATGCTGGATGAGCCCACCGAAGGCCTTGCCCCGGTCATCATCCAGCAGATCGGCCACACCATCGCGCGGCTGAAGACGCAAGGTTTTACCATCCTCTTGGTCGAACAGAATTTCCGGTTCGCCTCCACGGTCGCCGATCGCTATTACATCGTCGAGCACGGCAAGGTGATCGACGGTTTCGCGAATTCGGAGCTGCAGGCCAACATGGACAAGCTTCACACCTATCTCGGCGTTTGAACGACGAAAATGTTTTAGGCAAGATTGAGGGAGAAAACATGAAACATCAAATTTCCACGCTTTTGCTCGGTACCACGCTGGCGCTGGCCGCGTCGGTCGGCGCATTGGCGCAAGACAAGACGATCAAGATCGGCGTGCTGACCGACATGTCGGGCCTTTACTCCGACCTCGGTGGCGCGGGCTCGGCGTTGGCGGCCCAGATGGCGATCGAGGATTCCGGGCTTGCGGCGAAAGGCTGGAAGGTCGACCTGATTTCCGCCGACCACCAGAACAAGCCCGACATTGCCACCAACATTGCGCGGCAATGGATCGATGTCGAGAAGGTCGACATCTTCATGGATGTGCTGAACTCCGGCGTTGCGCTGGCGGTCAACAATCTCGTCAGGGAGAAAAACTCGATTCTGATCGATACCGGCGCAGCGACGTCGGATCTCACCAATGCCCAGTGTTCGCCGAACACGATTCATTGGGTCTATGATACTTACATGCTCGCCAACAGCACCGGCCAGGCGCTGGTGAAGGCTGGGGGCGACACCTGGTTCTTTCTGACCGCCGACTACGCGTTCGGCGCGGCGCTTGAGCGCGACACCGCTGCCGTCGTGGTGAAGTCGGGCGGCAAGGTCATCGGCGCTGTCAAGCATCCCCTGAACTCCTCGGACTTCTCGTCCTTTCTGCTGCAGGCGCAAGCGTCCAAGGCCAAGATCATCGGCATGGCGAATGCCGGCGGCGACACCACCAACACCATCAAGCAGGCGTCGGAATTCGGCATTGTCGCGGGAGGCCAGAAACTCGCAGGCCTCCTGTTGTTCATTACCGACGTTCACTCGCTCGGTCTGAAGGTGGCCCAAGGCCTGAACTTCACCGAAACCTTCTACTGGGATTTGAATGACGGGACCCGCGCGTTTTCAAAACGTTTCTCCGAACGCGCGAAGAACAAGGCGCAGCCGTCGATGGTGCAGGCCGGCGTCTATTCCGGCCTGATCCACTACTTCAAGGCGCTGGAAGCAATGGGCGGCAATCCGCATGACGGCGTCAAGGTGGTGGCGAAAATGAAGGAACTGCCGACCGACGATCCGCTGTTCGGCAAGGGCTCGATCCGCGTGGATGGCCGCAAGATTCATCCAGCCTACCTGTTTGAGGTCAAGAAGCCGGAGGAATCCAAGGGACCGTGGGACTATTACAAGCTGGTCGGAACGACGCCTGCGGACCAGGCTTTCCGGCCGCTGTCGGAAAGTGCTTGCCCGTTGGTGAAGAAGTAGGATCGACGATCCGCCGGCGCTGCGCCGGCGGATGTCGACCACCGCGTTATCCGAGATTGAGTGCGAAAGATCGATCGACATGCAGGCTCTCTACGCCCAGCTTCTGGTGGGACTGATCAACGGCTCGTTCTACGCGCTGCTCAGTCTCGGGCTTGCCGTGATCTTCGGCATGCTCAACATCATCAATTTCGCCCATGGCGCGGTCTATATGATGGGGGCGTTCTGCGCCTATTTCCTGTTGAACGTGGCGGGCATCGGGTATTGGCCCGCGTTGATCATCGCCCCCATCGCGGTTGGCATCTTCGGCATGATTCTGGAGCGGACCATGCTGCAATGGCTGTCCGGCCTCGATCATCTCTACGGGCTGCTGCTGACATTTGGGATGGCGCTGATCATTCAGGGCGTGTTCCAAAACTATTTCGGTTCCTCCGGCCTGCCTTACGCGATCCCTGATGAGTTGAGGGGAGGCATGAATCTCGGCTTCATGTTCTTGCCCATCTATCGTGGCTGGGTCGTCATCTTCTCGCTCGTGGTATGCCTCGCTACCTGGTACCTGATCGAGAAGACGCAGCTTGGCGCCTATTTGCGCGCCGCGACCGAAAACCCGACACTGGTGCGGGCCTTCGGCATCAACGTGCCGCGCATGATCACCCTGACCTACGGATTGGGCGTCGGCCTCGCCGCGCTGGCCGGGGTATTGTCGGCGCCGATCAATCAGGTGCGGCCGCTGATGGGCGCCGATCTCATCATCGTGGTGTTCGCGGTGGTGGTGATCGGCGGCATGGGTTCGATCATGGGATCGATCATCACCGGTTTCGCGCTCGGGGTGATCGAGGGACTGACGAAATACTTCTATCCCGAGGCCTCCAACACCGTGGTATTCGTCCTGATGGTACTGGTGCTCCTGGTAAAGCCAACGGGACTGACCGGACGGGCGGCGTAAAATGACAGCAATCACCGACGATACGATACCGATAACCCCGCGCGCGATGCGGGTCGAGATGATCGTGTTCGCGGCCATGGCGGCGCTGCTGGTCATCGTGCCATGGACCGGCATCTATCCATTTTTCGTGATGCAGGGGCTGTGTTTTGCGCTGGTTGCCTGCGCTTTCAACCTCTTGATCGGTTATGGCGGCTTGCTCTCGTTCGGCCACGCGATGTTTCTGGGGACTGCGGGCTACGTCAGCGCGCACGCGCTGAAGGTCTGGGGATTGCCGCCCGAGCTCGGGATTTTGGCCGGTATTGCCGGCGCGGCGGCGCTCGGCGTTGTCACCGGCTTCGTCTCTATTCGCCGGCAGGGCATCTATTTCTCGATGATCACGCTGGCGCTGTCGCAGCTCCTCTACTTCGTCTATTTGCAGACGCCGTTCACCCATGGCGAAGACGGCATTCAAGGCATCCCGCAGGGACATCTGTTCGGAATTTTCGATCTCTCGAAGCCGACGACCCTTTATTACGTCGTGTTGGTCGGATTCCTCCTCGGTTTTCTGTTGATCTATCGCACCATCAACTCGCCATTCGGCGAGGTCCTGAAGGCGATCCGCGAGAACGAACCGCGTGCGATCTCGCTCGGCTACAAGACCGATCAGTACAAGCTGCTCGCCTACATCCTCTCCGGCACGCTGGCGGGTTTTGCCGGGTCGCTAAAAGTGTTCGTCGCGCAGAACGCTTCGCTCACCGACGTGCACTGGACCATGTCGGGCGAGATCGTGCTGATGACGCTGGTCGGCGGTCTCGGCACCGTATTCGGCCCGGTGGTGGGCGCCTTCGTGATCATCGCCATGCAGCAATATCTGGCGAGCTTCGGGCAGTGGGTCACCGTCATCCAGGGCGTGATCTTTGTCATCTGCGTGCTGACGTTCCGCCGCGGCCTGATCGGCGAGATCGCGCATTTCTTCCGGATATCGCTCTAAGCTCCCGATTTCCGGAACTTTTCTGTCCCATAAAGTGGTGGATGACCGGCTCCCGGAGCCGGGCGAGGCGGGCTTTTCAGCTGGAATGGGCTATGACAGTTTTGTGACAGGTCGCTGACGGCCGCTCCGTTAACGGTGGACATAGCTTATGCTGCGTTGGTTTCGCGCTCTTCTTCCAAAGGAGGAGCGCTTCTTCGACCTGTTCGCTCGCCATGCGCAAACGGTGGTGCAGGGCGCGCTGGCCTTGCAGGACATGCTGCGCGGTGGCGACGAGACGCCGGTGTACTGCCAGCGCGTCAATCAGTTCGAGAATGACGCCGACAATATCACCCGCGAGGTGCTCACCGCGGTGCGCCGCACCTTCATCACTCCGTTCGACCGCGGCGACATCAAGAACCTCATCACCGCGATGGACGATGCCATCGACCAGATGCAGCAGACGGCAAAGGCGGTCGTGCTGTTCGAGGTCCGAACGTTCGAGCCGCCGATGCGGGAAATCGGTACGCTCCTGGTCGAGTGCGCCGATTTGGTGGTCCGCGCGCTGCCGCTGATGCAGTCGATCGGCAACAATGTCGCGATGCTGACCGCCATGACGGAGGAATTGACCAAGCTGGAGGGGCGGGTCGACGACCTCCACGACATCGGTCTGAAGGAATTGTTCCTCAAGCACCGCAGCGCCAACACCATGGATTTCATCGTCGGCGCCGAGATCTACGACCATCTCGAGAAGGTCGCCGACCGCTTCGACGACGTCGCGAACGAGATCAATTCAATCGTGATCGAACAGGTATAGGGCAGGGCCGCGCCGTGGATGCCACGCTGGGCCTTCCCGTTCTGGTCGGATTGATCGCGGTCGCGCTGCTGTTCGACTTCCTCAACGGAGTGCACGACGCCGCCAATTCGATTGCCACCATCGTGTCGACCCGCGTGCTGCGTCCGCAATATGCGGTGTTTTGGGCGGCTTTCTTCAACTTCGTCGCTTTTCTGGTGTTCGGACTTCATGTCGCCCAAACCATCGGCACCGGGATCATCGAGCCCTCGATCGTCGATGCCCAGGTGATCTTTGCCGCCCTGATCGGCGCCATTGTCTGGAACCTGATCACTTGGGGGTTAGGAATTCCTTCTTCCAGTTCGCACGCCCTGATCGGCGGATTGGTTGGAGGCGGCATGGCCAAGGCCGGAATTTCGGCCGCGGTCTGGAGCGGGCTCTCGAAGACGCTCGCCGCGATCGTGCTGTCGCCGCTGGTCGGATTTTTGCTGGCGATGATGCTGGTCGCCATCGTCTCCTGGCTATCGGTGCGCTCGACGCCATACGCGGTCGACCGCGCCTTTCGCGTCCTGCAATTCGTCTCGGCCTCGCTCTATTCGCTTGGCCATGGCGGCAACGACGCGCAAAAGACCATGGGCATCATCGGGGTGCTGCTTTATTCGCAAGGAAAGCTTGGCGCGGAGTTTTCAATCCCGTTCTGGGTGGTGCTGGCCTGCCAGGCGGCGATGGCGCTGGGTACGCTGATAGGCGGCTGGCGCATCGTCCGCACCATGGGATTGCGCATCACCAAGCTGACGCCGATGCAGGGGTTTTGCGCTGAAACCGGGGGTGCCGCGACGCTGTTCATGGCGACCTTTCTTGGGGTTCCCGTCTCGACGACGCACACCATCACCGGCGCCATCGTCGGCGTTGGTGCCGCGCGGCGGGTCTCGGCGGTGCGCTGGAACGTCGCGAGCTCGATCGTCTACGCCTGGCTGATCACGATACCCGCATCCGCCATCGTGGCGGCCTTGGCCTATTGGGCGGTATCTTTGATTCGATAGACGCAATCGCGCCGATTGGAGTTGGCCTGCTCCGTTCCTATATCAAGAGCTCGGGATTCCCTTGATTCGGTGCACTTTCCCTGCCAAACGCTCATGCCCAAACCCTAGAGCATCATGTCCGACCTTGCCGTCACAGTCGAATCGCCGTCCCGCTCGCCGCTTGCAACCGAAGTGGCGCGCCGGCGGACCTTTGCGATCATCTCACATCCGGACGCCGGCAAGACCACGCTGACGGAAAAACTCTTGCTGTTCGGCGGTGCCATCAATCTCGCCGGCCAGGTCAAGGCCAAGGGCGAGCGGCGCAATACCCGTTCCGACTGGATGAAGATCGAGCGCGAGCGCGGCATCTCCGTCGTCACCTCGGTGATGACGTTCGAGTTCGAAGGCCTGGTGTTCAACCTTTTGGACACGCCGGGCCACGAGGACTTTTCCGAGGACACCTATCGAACGCTGACCGCGGTCGATTCCGCCGTCATGGTGATCGACGCCGCCAAGGGAATCGAAGCCCGTACGCGAAAGCTGTTCGAGGTGTGTCGGCTCAGGGATATTCCCATCATCACCTTCATCAACAAGATGGACCGCGAAAGCCGCGATACGTTCGAGCTTTTGGACGAGATCGAAAAGACGCTGGCGCTCGACACCGCGCCGGTGACCTGGCCGGTCGGGCGCGGCCGCGATTTCCTCGGCACCTATGACGTCGCGGGCGGCGGGGTGCGGCTGCTCGAGGGCGGCGGCGCCAAGACCGGCGCGGCTCAACAGATCGATATCGCCGATCTTGCGGGGCGCAATCCCAATCTCGACGTCGCCGCGATCAAGGATGAACTGGCTCTGGTGACGGAAGCCTGCAAGCCGTTCGAGCTTGAGGCGTTTCGCGAGGGTCACCTGACGCCGGTCTATTTCGGCAGCGCGCTGCGCAATTTTGGCGTCGGCGATCTCTTGGAAGGCCTCGGGCGTTTTGCGCCGGAACCGCGGGCGCAGGAATCCAATCTGCGCAAGGTCGAAGCCGCCGAGCCGCGCATGAGCGCCTTCGTGTTCAAGATCCAGGCCAATATGGACCCGAACCACCGCGACCGCATCGCGTTTGCGCGACTGTGCTCGGGAAAACTTTCCCGCGGCATGAAGGCAAAACTGGTGCGTACCGGCAAGAACATGAGCCTGTCGAGCCCGCAATTCTTCTTTGCGCAGGATCGCGCGCTGGCGGATGAAGCCTTTGCCGGCGATGTCGTCGGCATTCCCAATCACGGAACCTTGCGCATCGGCGACACCCTGACCGAAGGCGAGGATTTAACCTTCGTCGGCGTTCCCAGTTTTGCGCCGGAAATCGTCCGCCGCGTGCGGCTGACCGACGCGATGAAGGCGAAGAAGCTGAAAGAGGCGCTGCAGCAGATGTCGGAGGAGGGCGTGGTGCAGGTGTTCCGTCCCCGTGATGGCGCGCCGGCGCTGGTCGGCGTGGTCGGCCCGCTGCAGCTCGACGTGCTGAAAGCGCGGTTGGATTCCGAATATTCGCTGCCGGTGGAGTTTGAAGTCAGCGAATTCCAGCTCGCACGCTGGATTTCGTCCGACGACCGCAAGAAGCTCGATGCGTTCATCGCCGCCAATGGCTCCGGTGTCGCCGACGACGTCGACGGCGATCCGGTGTTTCTGGCCAAGAACGAATTCTATCTCGGCTATATCAGCGAGCGCGCCAAGGGCATTGTCTTTTCCAGCATCAAGGACGTGAAGAAGGCGTAGCCGCTGTGGGATCGGCGTCTCACAACTGTCTCTCCGTTCGTCATGGCCGGGCATAGCCGTCCGAAGGACGGCGTCGCTTCCGCTCGCCTAGGCCCGGCCATCCACGTCTTTGTTCGCAAAAGCTAGAAAGCAAGACGTGGGTCACCGGGACAAGCCCGGTGACGACGAGCTTCGGGAACGCTCAGGTCATGAACGCAGGGTTGTGAACGCGCCCGGGCTTGATGCCGCCTGCCGCGGGCATCATCTTCCGTTCATGTCGCTTTCGAGGTCGCGTTCATGCTGCGGCGCATTATTGTCATCACAATCTTTTTTCTTATCGCCGTCGCGATGACGGGAAATGCCGATGCACGGCGGCGGCAGATAAATCCGATACCGTTCTCCCATCAGCCTTGCAGCGTGCTGGACGGCCGTCCCTGCACACCGTCGTTCTGCAGCGTCTTCAACCACGGCCCGTGCATTCCGGAGATCGACTACCCTTACGGTGAAAACCTGCAGCTCACGATTCAAACCGTGCCCGCGCAGGACGATGCGCCGAAATATCAAAAGCCCGACCACGATCTCGATACTATCGGCGATCTCTTCGCGGCGTTACGCTCCTGCTGGTCGCCGCCGCCGGCCGACAGCGCGCGCGAGGGTATGCAGATGTCGGTGCGCTTTTCCTTCAACAAATCCGGCGGGATGATCGGACCGCCGCGCATGACCTTTGCCACCGTGGGCGCGCCGGCCGACGCCCGCGCTACCTATCTCAAGGCGATCAACACGTCGCTCGACGCCTGCCTGCCGCTAAAATTCACCGACGGGCTCGGCGGTGCGCTCGCCGGGCGGCCGATCGCGATCCGCTATGTCGATAATCGCGAGCTGGGGAAGCCCGAGAAACCGTAACGCGGGGCCATTTATGGCGCCCCGGCAGCCGTAAGAGCAGCCTTTATCGCCGCAACCGTATTGGCGTTGGCAACACCATTGGCCGTCAATCCGTCCTTGCTTTTCTGAAATGCGCGCAAAGCGGTTCTTGTTGCGGCTCCGAAAATGCCATCCACGACCAGAGGCGGCGTCGCTCCCAGCGTATTGAGGGAAGTCTGCAGCCACGTCGCATCCAGGGTTTGCCCGGGTGCGGCGGCGGGAGCGGACGAACCATCGAATTTGATGCTCGGGTCGAGGCCCATCATGGCGATGATCAAGCCGGCGCATCCGAGTTGCTTATCCACGACTTCCTCGATCGGCCCGTGATCGACCAGAACTTTGCCGATCGTGTACTGGTCCGTGCCCGACCAGATATAGGGACTTGGTCGATTGGCGTTGGCATAGGACAAGCCGTTGTAACGCTCCAGCAGGGTGAGCATACCCCCGATCGACCAATCCGTGTTTCGGGCGGCATGCGGAGCGCAGTTCACCAGCGCGTCTACGGCCGCATCTTCAAAGCTCGCGAACGGTCCGCGTCCGGCCGGCACATGCGTCGAGACCTTGTTCCACGGATCGCCCTGCGCCAGGCTCCTGCTGAAATTCTGGGTTGATTCACGGTAGTGTGAGACAGCGATGAAAATCCAGCTGACACCGGTTCGCGCCTCGATCGACTGGTATCTCGCCTTGTTGGTGACAGCCTTCTGAGCCGGTGCCTTGAATTCTGGCGCGCGTGCGCGCGTTAGCTTGGCGTTTGCCCAGCGCTGTTCGTTCGATGCCTTTAAAGCAACAAGATCGGTCATGGCGTACCCCTCAAATGATCGGCAAGTTGCCAACGCAAAAATGGACCTTGAAAAATCCAGACCAAAACTACACGCTTGGGTAGTTATGAAAAGAAGTATCTTCCTGGAAATGCGATCTATGGACCCGATGCCTTGACCCAAGATCGTACGTCGCCGGCCGGCATTGCGTGCGCTCTGCAAAAAATGATACGCGAAGACCCGAGAAACCGGGCGCGCAAGGAGGGCTCATGGGACTTTTGGTGATGATCCTGGGTCTCCTGCTGTTCCTCGGCGTCCATACGCTCACGACGCAGCGGGACTTGCGCGGAAGCTTGATCGCCTCGATTGGCGAGAGCGGCTACAAGATCTTCTATGCCCTGGTATCGCTGGTGGGCCTTGCGCTGATCGTCTGGGGTTTTGCGCACTACCGTGCGGCCGGAATGACCAATGTCTGGTATCCGCCCAAATTCGCAAAGCACATCACGGTCGCGCTGATGCTGCCGGCGGTGATCCTGGTGGTGGCGTCCTATATTCGCGGCCGCATTTTTTCCGCGCTGAAGCATCCGATGCTGGCCGGCGTCAAGTTGTGGGCGGCGGCTCACCTGCTTGCCAATGGCGATCTCGGCTCGATCATCCTGTTCGGCTCGTTTCTGGCGTGGGCGGTGTTCGACCGGGTCTCGCTGAAGCGCCGCAACGACGCCGGCGCGCCGCCGATCCCGGTCGGCGGCCTCAGTAACGATCTGATCGCGGTCGCGGTCGGGTTGGTCGCTTACCTTGCGCTCGCCTTCGCGTTCCATCCGGTCGTGATCGGCGTTCCTGTGATTGGAGTCTGACATGTCAGTGCAGCCCGCTATCAGGCGCAAGACCGCGCCGGAAATCCGTGCCCGCAAAGGCGGCGAGCCAATCGTGATGCTGACCTCGTATCACGCGCACACCGCGGCACTGGTCGACCGCCATTGCGACGTCATCCTGGTCGGCGACAGCCTCGGCAATGTGATGCACGGCTTCGAGACCACGGTACCGGTGACGCTGGATATGATGATCCTGCAGGGACGCGCGGTGATGCGCGGCTCCAGCCAAGCGCTGGTCGTGGTCGACATGCCCTTCGGCTCCTACGAGGCGTCGAAAGAGCAGGCTTTCCATTCCGCGGTCCGCATCATGAAGGAAACGCAGTGCGGCGCCGTAAAACTCGAAGGCGGCGCGCGGATGGCGGAGACGATTGCATTTCTTAGCCAGCGTGGCATTCCCGTGATGGCGCATATTGGCCTGACACCGCAATCGATCAACACAATCGGCAGCTTCAAGTCGCAGGGCCGCGATGAAGCCGTCAGGCTCGACAAGGGTGATAATGGCAGCGGCGCCATTCAGGACGATGCGCGCGCCGTCGAGCAGGCCGGTGCATTTTCTATTGTGATCGAAGCCGTGGCGGAGCCACTTGCCCGCCGTGTGACCGGGATTGTTTCCGTCCCGACCATCGGCATCGGCGCCAGCGCTGCCTGTGACGGCCAGGTCCTGGTGCTGGAGGATATGCTGGGGCTGTCGCCGAGGACGCCGAAATTCGTTCGCCGTTATGGCGACCTCGCCCCCGCGATCGAAGCGGCGATCGAGGGCTATGCCAAAGACGTGCGCTCCCGCGCGTTTCCCGGGCCCGAGCACGTCTACGGCGTGAAAGCCAAAGGCTGACTAGCGGTCCGATTCTAACATTCGTATCCCGTTTCAGCAGGCATCTTTGCGAATGTTAGAATCAAAAAGGACCCACTAGGCGCGTCTACTCATAGACACACGGCGTCCGGTCTCAGGGGGATAGAGCGGACATGCCCGAAAGCTGCCGGAATGTCGCCTTTTGGACCCAACTCGGAGAGCGCCAGGAAGCTGGCAAAGAATAGGAGGTGCAAGTCCCCCACGGGGAAGGACTAGCCAACCACCCCGACCCCGAGTGATGCACGAGATTCTGCTCGCGAGGGCAGCCGCGAAGCGTT
>JBATYU010000230.1:0-5901 GCA_049674245.1 Bradyrhizobium sp.
CCGCCGACCATACGCGGATCGTTGAGCAGGTCCTCGCGGCCGATCGCCTTCACCAGGCGGCGCCAATGCTCCTCGTGCCACCGAGCCTCACATAGCTGATGGGCTAGTTAAGACCAGCGACAGCGCTGACGACCGGCCTTAATTCTTCCGCCCCTCGAAACACCATTCCGAATGCGACGTAGAGGATCACCACCAGACCGAGGTAGGCGATCCAGCGGTATTCATGCAACAGGCCGGCAATGAATCTCGCGGCGACGCCCATCAGGAGGATCGACAGGCTGAGGCCAAAGATGAGGACAGCCGGATGCTCTCGTGCGGCACCCGCTACGGCCAGCACGTTGTCGAGCGACATCGAGAGGTCGGCGATGATGATCTGTCCTGCTGCCTGGACCAGCGTCTTGCGGGGGGCATGGCCGGCGACGGTGCCATCGGCGTTGATATCAAGTCCGGTCAAGGCCTCGACGGCTTCTTCCTCCTCTTCGTTGGCGGTCGCGCGAAGCTCACGCCACATCTTCCAGCACACCCAGAGCAACAGAACGCCACCCGCGAACAGCAGGCCGACAAGTTTCAGGAGCTGCGTAGTAATTCCGGCAAATATAATGAGCAGGGTAGTGGCGCCCGCCATGCCGAACAAAATCGCCCGTGTGCGCTGTTGCTCTGGCAATCCGGCCGCGGCCATGCCGACGACGATGGCGTTATCGCCGGCCAGCGCCAGGTCGATCATCACGACCTGGAAAAGCGCAGCAATGGCCTCGGGCGTAAATAACTCCATCATTGCTTCAGGGAACCATCGAAAGATTGTCGAACCAGTCGAGCACGTGCTTGGGATTGCTCATCATCCCGGCGACGATCCAGGTGAACGTGAATACGTAGGCGACATTCCAGATCGTTGAGCCTTGCGCGTCACGGCTCGCCTTTATGAAGAACGCGTACATGGCGACAACGCATGCGATCACGAACGACAGGATGCTGAGCACGGGCGGCACCAGCGGCGCGGGAATCAAAAGGAAAAGCACGAAAGCCGGCGCCGCGGTGATCGCGATCAAGCGCATCAGGCCCTGGAAACGAAGCGGAACTTCGATAACGAATTTGCGCTCAGATCCGGTCTCCATTTTCCTGACAGCCATTGAAACGCTCCATTGCCGGCGCGCACAATTTCGCGCCACGTCGCAGGATGCCGGCTCCGTCGAGGACGGCGCGCGTCCTATTCCTTTCAGAATAGGAGCGCCGTTCGACATGGGTATTCGGATTGATCGGGTGGTAGTTCTACGGGGCGATCCGCCCGAGGCGGACTGCCTGCCGCACCAAGCCAGCAACGCTCTCGGCCTGCATCTTCTCCATGACCTCGGCGCGGTAGCTCTCCACCGTTCGCACGCTGATGTTGAGCTTGGCCGCGATCGCATGGCTGGTGAATCCTTCCACCACCAGATCGAAGATTTCGATTTGGCGCGGCGTCAGCCGGACAAATCGAGCGGCGAGCGCGTTTTGCAATTTGTGCAGATCCTGTTGTTCAAAGCTGAGGGCGAGCGCACGATTGATCGCTGCAACCAACTGAGCGTCGTCGACCGGCTTTTCGATAAAGTCCTGTGCCCCGGACTTGATTGCGGCTACCGCCATCGGCACATCGGCGTGACCCGAGATCAGGACCACAGGCATCGCGATGCCGCATCGGGCGAGCTCCCGCACCAACCCTATGCCGTCCGTTCCAGGCATTTTCACATCGGCCACGATGCAACCCGGCTCCCGCCTCTCGACCGCTGCCAAAAACATGTCGGCCGAATCGTAAGCCTTCACCGAATATCCAAAAACGCTGAGCATCTCGCCCAATGCGTCGCGAACGGATGCATGATCGTCAATCAGAAAGATCGTCGGAGCGGCCACGGTCAGCGCTCCCACGATCGATCGAGCGGCATCGAGAACCGGAACTCAGTTGCTCCGGGCTCGCCGGAATGCAGCCACACGCGCCCGCCGTGCGCTTCCATGATGGAAGCGCAAATCGAAAGGCCGAGTCCCAGGCCATCTTGCTTTGCCGTTGTGAGAGGATCGAACAGGCCACCTGCCAGTTCGCTCTCGATACCGGGTCCGTTATCCAACACGCCGATCTCGAGGCGCGGCGGCACCGAGTGTCGACGCGCCACGACATGAACGTGACCCTGCGATTGGCCGGCCGCGGCGATGGCATCGACGGCGTTGTGCACAAGATTGAGAACGACCTGCTCCAATTGAACCCGATCACCGAGCAAATCAGGCAAATCGGCGGGCGCGTCGAGATCGACGCGAACCTGCCTGGCGGATGCCTCCGCGTGGGCCAGAGTCATTGCTTCCTCGAGCATGGCCCGCGTGTTGATCGTGCTGACATGAGGATGCCCGCGACGAATGAAATGCCGCATGCGCTGCACGATGGCGCCGGCGTGGTCGATGTGCGTCAGCATGGCTGATAGATTGTTGTCGGCCCGAGACAGATCGCTGTCGGGTGTGCGCAAGAGATGTTGCGCAGATCTCCCGAGCGCTCGAGCCGCAGTCAAGGGTTGATTGATCTCGTGGGCGAGCGCTGATGCCATTCCGCTCACCAGGTTGACGCGAGCGACTTGGGCGACTTTCGCCTGCCTCTCCACAAGATGTGTCTGGGCATCGCGGGCTATTCGATCGGAGTTCTTGCGTTCGTTGACGACGACACCAACGATCAGCCCGGTCACTGTCAGCACCAGCGCCAAAGTCTGGAATTCGGTAAATTCGCTGGCGTCGTATCCAGAGAAGTGCAAGAGCCCAATAAGGCTGAACTGAGTTACGGCAAGACTGAAGCACGCGCCGTCTAAGCCATGGCGAACGGCGGCGATCACAACCGGAACGAACAGCAGGTAAAACAGCCTGAATCCATGCGCCTCTCCGCTGCCGATGATCAGCCAAAGCGCGGCGCCGATGATGCAGCAATACAGTGCTCCTTCCAGGACGGGCAAAAGCAGGCGATGCGTTTCAAGCCGGTCCCGAGCTCTGAACCGCAGCAGGAGCGGCGTCACCACGGCAATGCCGATCGTGTCGCCGATGAGCAGCGGACGTGCGACCTGCAGGACGTCACGCATGTTGAACTGACCGACAGCGAGCAAGAACGTGCTGAGAAGGATCGTATTGAGTACAGCTCCTGCAAGACCCGCCGCGAGCAGCATCAAGACATCGCGAAGATGGGTTAGATCCGCATCGATCCGAAAATATCGTTGCATCAGGGCGGCGACTGATGTGTAGCTCAGCGCGGTGATTGCGGCCACTCCGATGTCGATCGGCCAGTCCACGTCGTTTTGCAGGACGAGGGTCTCGGCGACAACCATTCCCGCAAACAGGATCAATCCGCTCAGAGGTCCACCACGGATCATCAGCGCGAAAGCCGCTCCAAGACCTGGATCCCACGGCGTAATCGGCAAGCCCTTATAAACGTGAATAAAGCTCACCCATTCGAGAGTGATGTAAGCCGCCAAATACAAGACGGTGACGGCCCATTTCGAAGCATGCTCCGATAGATGGAGTTGCAGCCATTCCCTTTGCAGTACTCGGGCGGGCATGTCTCCCTCTTGCACTGGGTATCAACTCGGTGGTCGTCGAATCTGGTCGGGAAGCCCATTAACAGCAATATTGGCCGACCGCCGGCACGCTGATCTCTTCGATAGTCTGTGGTTGTTTTAATGTCCAAGTTTGAGTTTATGATCAACCTGAAGATCCCGCAGTTCCTCGGCCTCGCCGTGCCCAATGCTGTTCGCCCGCACCGACGAATTCATCGAATAGCGGCGCTATTTGCTGCGGCGCGAATTGACGCTGTTGGCACGAAGCTGCCGAACGTGAATGTCCGCCGAATGGTCGCGAGCGGGGGCAAACCGAACGCGTTGCGGACAGCCCAATTCGGTTGAGATTGACCCGTTGCAGATGATCTCAGAATGCGGCGGCTTGGCCGAACATCGAAGACGGGTGGAAGTGCGGCTGCCGGACATCAAAGACCATGTGTTGCCCACTTGGGAAGAGGTCGCTAGTGGGCATTACGAACCTTGGGATCGAGAGCGTCTCGTCCTGGATACAGCCATTAGCTCGCTCGATCACTTGGTCGATCGAACAGAGGCCCGGCGTCTCCCCAAAATCAATCGTTGGCGGACCCGTTTATCGCCGCCGACCTTGCGCCAGCGTAATAACGCCAGCACCTACCACGACAAAAACGATGACGATGGCAAGCGCCTCCGCCAAGCCCAGGGTCTCGTACCAGTTGTTCCAAAGCTCAAGCATGCGCTGGCCTCTATCCAAAGCGCGCCCAGCACTGAGAAGATATCACTATGTCGAAAGGACGTGCCTCTGCGAGCAAAAATGCAATGCTACGTTTCGTCGCGCGCGGTTTGATCGCGCGGCAACATGACTTATGCCGTGCCGGCATTGAGGCCACGCGCAAATGCAAAAATGATCGCTGAGCTAGCCCAGCAGGCAAGATTTCCTAACATCTGCCAGCGCCGCGAGACGAAAGATGCCTTCCCTCGATGCCGCTTTGATTGTTCTTGCCGTGATCGCTTTGTTTGCGGCCTTTGTGAATGGTGCTCTTGGCTATGGGTTTTCGTCGCTCACCGTGCCGGTCGCGCTCCTGTTTTATGCAAATCGAATCCTGAATCCCGCCGTCGTTGTGATCGAAGTCTTCCTTAACTTATACGTTCTATTCATCAATCGGAACGGTGTTCCGGCCGTATGGAAAAAGGTGTTTCCCGTTCTCATCGGGCTGCTGCCCGGCATCGCCGTCGGAGCCTTTGTTCTTGCTTCGCTTCAACCTGGTTGGATCAAACTAGGGACCTATGCGGCAATTCTACCCCTCATCCTGCTCCAGGCAGCCGGTTGGCGGAGGCCGGTCCGGTTCAGCTGGTTGATCGGTCTCCCATTTGGAACTGGGCTGGGCGTCCTGTATTCGGTGACGACCATCTCAGGACCTCCTCTAGCGATTTTGTTCAACAATCAAGGCTTGATCAAAAACGAGTTTAGGGCCGGTCTCGCATTGGTTCGCGTGGCTGAGTCGAGCGTGACCGCGGTCATGTATTACCAGCTTGGCCTGTTTATAGCCGAAAGCGAGAACGTCTTTTTGGTGCTTATTCCCGGCGTTGTGGTTGGAGTACCGCTTGGCGCCTATCTGATCCGACGGCTCGATGCCGAGACATTTCGTCGGATATGCATGAGCTTTGATGCATGGGTCGTCGGATTCGGCCTCTCCCGGGTGTTGATCGAACTGGACTTGATGAAAAGCCCGTGGGCCTACAGCGTCATGGCGGTCACCATTTTGATCGACGCCTATTTGTTGTACATCTTTTTCATATTACAGAAAACGGCCTCAAACGGATCTCGAACACTGTGGGCTCCGCTGACACTTGGCGACCGCAGTGGCCCGCACGATCGCATTCCTTCGGACATGACAGAACTTCCCCACGACCCGTCCGGTCGGCTTAGCCGCTTGCTCGGTTACATCATTGCGATCGTCGCTATTGCGATGCTGGTACACGCAATTCGCCCGCAGCCATAAAGCGGCGCAGCACGGATACAAATATGGCCGCTAATAGGTGATGTCCGCCTATGGGGGACAACCCGACTAAGCGCGACTGCAGACTGATGTCCGTTGATGACCCCCGGAACGGACATTCGAACGTGCTTGGCATTCATGCGCGATGCCCGCGGCGGCAGCGGCTCCTCGCGCGGCCAGGGTCGCGGTCCTCAGATCACCTTGCCTTGCCGCATGTCCCTGACCTCGTCGGGGGAGCAGCCGAGCCACTCGCCATAGATCGCCTCGGAATCCGCGCCGAGAATCGGGGCGCATTTCAGCGGGACCTTGCTGTCGGACATCCGCAGCGGCCAACCCGCCACAATGACCGGCCCGCGCACCGGATGCTCGATCTT